>DAOPKR010000028.1:0-5885 GCA_035391305.1 Draconibacterium sp. | reverse complement strand
GATATGCAATTGACGCTACAAAGATTAAACGCGAACTTGGTTGGGAACCATCTTTACAGTTTGAAGAAGGCATCGAAAAAACAATCGACTGGTATCTTGAAAATACTGAGTGGCTGGAAAACGTAACTTCGGGCGATTATAAAAAATACTACGAAGAACAGTATGTGAAGAGGTAAAGAAAGCCTCCCCCAACCCCTCCTAAGCAGGGGGGCCTAGAAAAACAATTTCTGAAACAAGAAAGTAAATCACGAACGTTTTCTTAAGGTCTCTCCTTTTGAGGGATTTACGTAGCTTTTTTTGTTGAATGTTTGTTTTGGGTTATATAAATACTATCTTTGCGCCACATTTTTCAAAAAATTTAAAAAAGAATTATGCCAGTAAAAATGAGACTAGCGCGGCATGGCCGCAAACGTTATGCTTACTACCACATTGTGGTAGCCGATAGCAGGTCGCCACGAGATGGCAGGTACATTGAAACGATTGGAACTTACAATCCTAATTCAAATCCTGCTACTATCAATCTCGATTTTGATAAAGCTTACGACTGGCTTACAAAAGGCGCACAACCTACTGACACCGTTAAGGCAATTTTGTCGTACAAAGGTGTACTCTACAAAAAACACCTGATGGGTGGAGTTAAAAAAGGAGCATTTGATATTGCTGAAGCTGAAAAACGGTTAGACAACTGGATGACCGAAAAAGATGCAAAAATCCAGGCAAAAATCGACAGATTGGCCGGTGATGCTCAAGCTGAAGTTAATAAACAAAAAGCTGCCGAAGCAAAAGTGAAGGAACAAAAAGTTGCTGCAATTGCCGCTAAAAATGCTGAATTAGCTGCTGAAGCTCAGGCTAAAAAAGATGCGGAAAGAGCAGAAAGAGAAGCTGCAACAGAAGCTGCCGCCGATGTTGAAGCAACTGAAGCTCCTGAAACCGAAGGCGCTGAATCTTAATCAAAAAAGAAATCATCGCAAAATAGAAAACCATTAGTCGTTTGACTGATGGTTTTTTTTTGTTTGCTACCAAGCCTTTTAACTATATTTGCATCAATGGAAACAATACCAAAAGCTGA
This sequence comes from Draconibacterium sp., assembly GCA_035391305.1. Taxonomy (GTDB): domain Bacteria; phylum Bacteroidota; class Bacteroidia; order Bacteroidales; family Prolixibacteraceae; genus Draconibacterium. Next base: position 4,816 of record DAOPKR010000028.1, on the reverse strand, counting down.
TTGCGAAAAAGTTGGTTTTATAAAAAAAACACACGGTGTTTTTGGCGAAATTGTGCTTGAATTTGAAACTCATTTTGAAGCATCGGTTGAAAATGCCGACCGCTTTTTTATTGAGCTCGATGGTCTGCTTGTACCATTTTTTGTCCTGGAAGACGGGTTCCGTTTTAAAACTGAAAACACCGCAATAATCATTTTCGACGGCGTTGATTCGGAAAAATATGCAAAAAGAATGGTGGGAAGTTCGGTGTTCCTGTTCAAAACCGAAATCATTGTTTCTCCTGATGAATTCACTGATTCAGAATTGATAAACTACCTATTAATTGATGAATTGTTGGGCGAGATTGGATTGATCGGTCAGGTGGATAATTATTCGGGAAACATTGTCCTGACTGTTAATTTTAGAAACAAAGAATTACTTGTTCCTTTTAACGTTGATTTTTTAGTTCATCTGGACAAACGAAATAAAATCATTAAACTGAAATTGCCCGAAGGACTGCTAGATGACTAAAAATAACCTGAAATAAATTTCACTGTGTAACATTTCATATTTTTATGCGTCATTCGAAAGTGTAAAAATATAAATCAAAGAAAATTCAACAGAATATTTGAAAACAGTTAAAACGTTAAAAATGAAAAACAAAATCTATTTCATTACGCTCCTCATGATTGGTTATCTGTGGGGAAATCCGGTTTCTGCAAAAGAAGAAACCCGCGAATTGCCTTCGTTTTCTGAAATTTCCCTAAGGATTTCGGCAAAAGTTTATCTTGAACAGGGAAAGAATCAAAGTGTGCGTATTATTGCTGATTCAGAAACACTTGAACAAGTTATTACCGAAGTAAAAGGCCGAACATTAAACATCAGGTTTCCGAACAATAATATTTTTAAAAGGTGGGACCCGGGAAAAATAGAAATTTATATTTCAGTTCCCGAAATTGATGGACTCAGTGTTTCGGGTTCAGGTGATATAATTTCTGAAGAAATTGAAACACGGATTTTGGATTTGGCGGTAAGTGGCAGTGGAAATATCAGAATTGAACAACTAAAATCTGAACGTGTAAGTGCAGCAATCTCTGGTTCAGGAAATATAAAAATTGAGGATGGAGGTATTGCTGAAGATTTAAATGCCCGTATTTCAGGCTCAGGTAATATTGATGCAAGTGGTTTTGAAGCCAAAAATGTTGTTACCCAAACTTCGGGTTCAGGCAATTGCTCCGTATTTTCAAACGGACTAATTAAAACAGTAATTTCGGGTTCGGGAAATGTTTATTACAGCGGAAATCCTGCAATTGAATCAACGGTGGCAGGCTCGGGAAAAGTAAAAGAACGATAAATTAAATTGATACAAAAATGAAGAGCCGGTGTAATTCAACATCGGCTCTTTTGCATATTTATTTTTAACAATTATTTTGTTACCTTTCCCTCAATATTTAACTTAATAAAATCAGTGTTATGAGTATGTTAAAAGAATTCAAGGAATTTGCCATGCGCGGAAACGTGGTTGATATGGCGGTTGGTATCATTATTGGTGGCGCTTTTGGAAAAATAGTCAGTTCTGTTGTTGCGGATGTAATTATGCCCCCAATCGGATTACTTCTGGGAGGTGTAAAGTTTACCGATTTGAAGATTATACTTAAAGAACCGGTGCTTGATGCTGCCGGTGCTGTTACTACAGCGGCTGTTTCTATCAATTACGGAAATTTCATACAGGTTACTGTTGATTTTATAATTATTGCATTTGCAATTTTCATGATGATTAAAGCAATGAACAGCATGAAAAAGAAAGAAGAAGCAGCACCAGCAGCGCCGCCTGCTCCACCAGCACCAACAAAAGAAGAAGTTTTGTTGTCAGAAATTCGTGATATTTTAAAGGAAAAAAAATAAGACTTAATACTAAAAAAATATAAGCTGCTTCAATCCGGGGCAGCTTTTTTATTTCCTGATAATGTCAATCCGTCCGCCGGCTCCAAGTTTAATAATGCTCGATGGATTGGCAGGTGTTGTATCGTTTTGGCGATACTCAACAATAAAATCCACCTGATTTTTAATCTCTTCAGAAATTTCATCAAAAAATGCAGGCGATTTTTCACCACTGATATTTGCCGAAGTTGAAACAAGCGGTTTGCGAAAACGCTGTAAAAGCTGCGAAGTAAAAGCCTCTTTTGTAAACCTGATCCCGATACTTCCATCATCGGCAACAAGATTTTTTGCCAGGTTTTTTGCATTCGGATAAATAACTGTAAGCGGTGTTGTGGCAACTTCCACCAAATCCCAGGCAATTTCCGGAACATCATCTACATAACGTTCAAGCAGCGCGGGATTTTCCATTAGCACCAACATGCTTTTACTGTCTTCGCGCTTTTTGATTTTGTATATTTTTTCAACTGCTTTTTCATTTGTAGCATCACAACCTATTCCCCAGATAGTGTCGGTTGGATACAAAATTATTCCACCATTTTTTAAGACTTCGAGCGCCTTTTTAATATCGTCGTGCATTGCTTTCAGAATAGAATTTCGTTGTACAAAGAAATCATTTTATTGGAAAAGTGTTCAGGATGAAAAATTTTTGCTCTTTCCAGGCCTTTTTCAACCAAAACATTTCTGATTGTTTCATTTTCGAGTATTGATTCTATTTGTCTTCCCAGTTCATTTATGTCGTTTGGGGCACATAAAACGGCAGCCCTGCCTGCTGTTTCAGGCAGGCACGAAACGTTGGATGTTATAACCGGACAGCCACCTGCCATCGATTCAATGACCGGTAAACCAAACCCTTCGAAAAACGAAATATAAACCGACAAAGTTGCCAGCCTGTAAAGTCCGGCCAAATCGTTTTCTGAAATGCCGTTCAGAAAGTTTACCTGACCGTCCATTTTATTTTCCGAAATAAAACGGTTTAATTTTTTAGTGTATGAAGTATGTTTTCCAACAAATACAACCTGAATGTCAAGCTTTTCGGCTTTTATAGCTTTTAGTAATGAAAGTTGGTTTTTGCGGGGTTCGTGTGTGCCGACTGATAAAATAAACTGTTTTTTAAGATTATACTTTGATCGCAGGTTTTCAGAATTCACACGTTCAAAAAAAACAGGTGAAACCGATTGGTAAACCACTTCTATTTTGTTTGAATCAACATGGAAGAACCTGATAATATCGTCCCTGGTTTGCTCGCTGATTGCAATTATTTTTTGTGCCGAAGAACAGGCATATTTTACTTTGCTGAAATAAATGTTACGGTCGATGGTTTTGTAGAATTCAGGGAAACGGATGAAAATCAAATCGTGAATTGTAACAACCGACGGAATTTCAGTTTTATGAATTCCTTTTGGCAATTCGTTACTCAAACCGTGAAAAATGTCAATTTCTCTTGATTTCAACTCGCGGCTGACCATAAAATTCCGCCAAAATGAACTGTATATTTTAAAAATCCGGTTTTGGGGCGAAACAACTTCAAATTGACCGTGATTTGAAAATAATTCGTTTTTAATTTCAGGCGTAAAAAGTATAAGTTGATGTTCAGCATTATACTGATGAAGCGCATTTATTGTATTCCGGCTGTAATTCCCAAGCCCCGAAGCATTTAAAAAAGCGCGTTTTGCATCAAATCCTATTTTCATCAGTTTTTATAATTGGCTTCAAAATTACAAAAAAGGCTGGTTTCTATTCGGCAGTGTTTAATTGTTATTTCTATTTATTAAAGCATTTATTTTTTCCCAAAGCGCATTGTCAAAACCTGAGAGTGCAAATTCCGGATTCACAGGATCTGATGCATTTCCCATTCTTACAACTACCATGTTTTTGTGCGGAATTACATAAATGCGCTGATCTTCTGCACCCATTGCAGCATACATATCCGATGGTGCATTTGGCACCAAAGTTCCTTTATATACAGTTTGACCGCCGGGAACCATAAAACTTGCCTTACCATTTAACCACCACAAATATCCGTAGGCCGGGTTTATATTTTGCGAAGAATTAATGCATTCATTAAAATAAGTCTCGTCAATAATAGTTTCGTTTTTCCACTTTCCCCTGTTCAGTGCCAAAAGCCCAAAACGTGCCATGCTGCGGGTATTGCTGTGATATATTTTAAAAATCAATCCGTAATTCCAAAAGCCTTCCATTCCAATTTTGTTTTTTAACCTGTCATTGAAATAAGCATCAAAATCCTTGTTACCTGCTTCTGAAACAACATCCATCAATTTTTGAAATACATTATGGTATGACCATCTTGTACCGGCATCTGCAAGATATTTCAAGTTCAGTTTTATTACCAGTTCGTTTTCATCATTAATGCCCGAAGTCATTGTAAGCAGGTGCCGTGAGGTAATTAAACCTTCCTTTTCCGATGGCTCACTTGTCCAACCCGTTCCCAAATATTGCGATACTTTGTTATTAATGTTCAGCAGTCCTTCCTGTTGGGCTATTCCTATGGTGGCTGCAACCAAAGTTTTGCCCGCACTGTTCCATTGCCACGATGAAGTTGAGGTATGTCCGTTAAAATACTCCTCCATTACAATTCTTCCGTTTACAAGAATCATAAACGATTTTGTGTGCTTCTGACTAAGAAATTCCTTTAAAGGTTGCACTGCACTTTCGTTCCAGCCCAAATCGGAAAGTGATTTTGTTTCCCATGTATCATTGGTAATTGCAGGAAAATACATAGTTTCTTCAGTACCGGGTCGAGTTTCGTCATCATTTTTACTACAACCTAAAATTGGAATTATCAGTACTAAAAGGATTTTCAGGATTTTCATAAATGAGTTTTAACGTTGAAATCATTTGCAAATTTAGATACAATTATTTCAAAATGGTTAAAAACCC
>DAOPKR010000027.1:17211-40057 GCA_035391305.1 Draconibacterium sp. | reverse complement strand
AGGCTACCGCCATAAGGCGGATCTGCCAATCTATGAAGCGGGAACATAAAACCTGTCCAACCAATGTTTTCTATAATTTCACCGTTCATTTGATACTTATATTCAGATGATTGCAAAGTACTTACATGTTGAACTTTTAATTCTGTACCATTCAAGTTTCTTTTGCTCACCGAATCAACTTTAACTTTGATATAAGTTTCATTTCCTTCATCCCTGCAAAACATTTGGATAGTATCACCGGCAACAGCATTAAAATCATATAAAAGTTGAAAAGCATTTAGAGTTGGTTCGAAATAGTAAACCTGGTTATCAATCGACTTCATGATTAATTTTGAAGAAGCAGTGTCCTTTAGTGAATAGTAATCTTCCTGAAAAATTGTGGCATCTTCGCCTACAACAACTGTATCGCCAATCGCCCTGAATTTAATGAAATCATAATTGAAGGGAGGCTCAAACATGGTTTGGTTATAGTGCCAAACAGAATTTTTTGTTCCCCAGTTTTGCGACCAACAAAAAATTGGAAAAATAAAGAGGATTAACAAAAGTGCATTTTTCATATTCGCAGATTGAAAGTTGTTTTGATTTTAATGGCATTAAAGCTATGAATAATGCTACTTATTTCAAACGCGAAACATGTTTTTTTTAAACACAATATTCTGATTTTATGCTCTCTAAAAATTTATCTGAAAATGTAACTTGAAAAATAGAATCAGGTTGTTATTCGAACAAATATAAACGTAGTAAGATACATTGCTTTTTAAACTAAAAATATATTAGACGTTGTCAGGTTTGCAACACTGCTAAATTACGGAAATGCAAATGAATCAATTACCCGACGTTGTTATTTATAAGCTGTAGAATTACTTTGGAACAACGATAAAAAGGTTATTATTAAAATCAGAAGTTATCTGTAAGTATGTAATGAGAATAATATGTTGTCGTATTCCACACCCCCAACCCCCTAAAGGGGGCAATTGCAAATTGCAATTGATGTAAGTTTTATGCAGCGAAAAGTCCCCTTTAGGGGATTTAGGGGTAAAAATAAAAATGTGACACTATATTGTTTTTCATACTTATTTACTCCATAAAAAATGAAAAAAATGCTTTGGGAGTTGTCCCAAAAGTGTAACGAATTAAAAAGAGCTAATAAACCAACTCAATATTATCGACCCAAAAAACGGATTCGGTAGAGCCAACATATTGAACCCCTTCGTAACTTGAAGTAAAATAAAGGATCATGTGGGTAGGTGTATCACCTGACTTTCCCCAGCCGGTTTCAACAAGCGGCACCATTTTACCTTTCGAATTTTTTACATACACTTCGCCAACCGACGGGATTAAACCCATGGTTTTGGGGTCGTATTGCGGAAGATCGGTAACATCGCCATAAGTTACAGGGAAACTTGCACCGTTTACCCACTGCGACTGTGTTCCGGTGAAAAACTGGCGCGCGCCGCCAATTCTTGTGGCAAAAACATTTCCATCGGCATCTTCCCATCTTTTTTGCAGGATGACGGCAAATTCAGCTTTATCGGAACCCTCCACCGCAGAAACATTTGTTGTTGCTTTCACCCTGTTTTTCCCAACATTGTATTTATAATCGAATTTTACAGCTTTTGGCATCCCCGTAAACGGAATTCCCTGGCTTACATTACGGATCGGGTCTTTCATACCGCGCACAGGTTCTATCATTTCACCAACAAACAATGTCCCGGCAAGTAAAACGTCAACTTTAAATCCGGCAATATTGTCTTTTCTGATTTTTGTTTCAAGGCGGCAACAATAACCTTTTTCACGTTTTTCGGGAATAACCCTTGTGTTGCCAACATCAAGCACCATTTTGGCATACACATTTGTTGTTCCCCATGGCGAAGTGCTGTCTTTTAGTTTCAAATCAAAGAAATCGGCTTTTTCATTTACCCTGCCCACCCCATAAAGTTCGATTGTGTTGCCACTCAGTAAAACCGATTCCTTTAGTTTTCGGGAGTACCAGTTGTCGAGAGATGAATAATTCAACTGTCCCAGATTATTGGCAAAGGGTGAATATTTGGCTTGTGAAAATAAGTGTACCGACTGAAACAGAATGAAAAAACCTGTTATCAGTACTTTTAAAAAGTTCGAAAAAGTATTCATTAAATGTCTTATGCTGTGTTTTTTATTCCAAAACAGAATTCATTCAATCTGTTAAAAAATGCTCCTGTTTTAGAAAGCGCAAATTTATAAGAATAATCCTCAAATCACTTTTTCTGATGGATTAGCCGGAAACATTTATCAAAAGGAATTGTTTTCTTTGGAAAAAATTTCAAACTTTTATAATGAAAACTACCGGATTTACCACAACCTCACTAAATATTCCTTACGCGAGAAAAGATCCGCACAATGCATTGCAGATGCCACTTTACGAAGCTGTTGCCTTTGATTTTGAATCGGCAGAGCAAATGGAAGCCAATTTTAAAGGTGAATATATTGCCCATGTTTATTCGCGCACCTCAAGCCCGACACTTGAATATTTCGAATTGAAATTAAAAGCGCTTACAAACAGCCACGCGGTTTTAGGCGTAAGTTCGGGAATGGCAGCTATTTCGAATGCTGTTCTGGCCGTTGTAAAAGAAGGTGAGAACATTATTTCCGATATTCAGTTATTTGGGCACACCTACTCGCTTTTTAAACAAACACTGCCTGAGTATGGAATTGAAACCAGGTTTGCAAATTTCAAAGTTCAGGCTGAAATTGAAAAACTCATCGACAATAAAACCAGGGCTATTTATTTTGAAACAGTAACCAACCCGCAGCTTGAAATTGCTGATATTGAAATGCTGGCAACCATTGCACGAAAACACAACCTGCTGTTAATTACCGATAGCACAATGACGCCGCCAAATGTTTTTCAGGCCGGAAAATTTGGCGTTAACATTGAAGTTATTTCAACTACAAAATATATTTCGGGTGGGGCAACTTCGTTTGGAGGTGCAATTATCGACCACGGAAACTACGATTGGACATTAAATCAGAACCTGAATAAGTACACCGAAAAGTTTGGCAAGAATGCTTTTATTGCAAAATTGCGCAAAAATATTTACCGTAACCTTGGTGGAAGCATGGCACCGCAAACCGCCAGATTTATGATTCAGGGGTTGGATATTCTTGAACTTCGTGTTGAAAAATGCTACAAAAACTGCCTGGCGTTGGGCGCTTTTTTCGAAACACACCCAAAAGTGAGGAAAGTTGGTTATCCCGGGTTAAAAACTGATAAGAGATTTGAATTGTCTGCTAAATATTTTAATGGAATACCCGGCACAATCATGAGTTTTGACCTGGAATCGAAAACAGCGTGTTTTGCGTTTATGAACCGGCTGCAGATCATCCGCCGCGCAACAAACCTGAATGACAACAAAAGTTTGATAATTCATCCTTATTCGACCATTTACAATGAGTTTAGCGAGGAAGAACGAAAAAATACGGATATCCGCGATACAATGATGCGCTTATCGGTAGGAATTGAAAATGTTGAAGATTTGATTGCTGATATTGAGCAGGCGCTGAGGTAAGAGAGATTTCAATTTTCGCAATTTTTGAAATTATAAATTCATATAATTTCATTGTTCACTGAATTTGATATTAAAACCAATTCCCATGAATTTTATGTTTTGTAAAATAAGTTGAATCGGCTTTAATCAACTTGTCTTCCTGTAATTCCAAACAGCCCAGCTATTGAAGAAAACTGCAAAACCAGCCGTAATTAACAGATGCATCCGGATATCGTAAAACCCGCTGCCTTTCATAACTATCATTCGCATAACTTCAATAAAATAGGTAACCGGGTTTACCCTTGTAATCCACTTTGCCCATTCCGGCATACTGTCGATTGGTGTAAATAAACCGCCCATCAGAATAAATATCATCATAAAGAAAAAGGCAAGCGACATGGCCTGCTGCTGGGTATTTGAATAAGTGGAGATAATAAGCCCAATTCCCAAAACCGTGAGAAGATAAATCGCCAGGAAAGAATAAAGTACAAGAACGCTGCCTGCCGGAACAATACCATAAACTATCCGTGAAACCAGAAATAAACCAATTGTAAACACAAACATTCCGATAACCCAAAACGGGATTAGTTTACCAAGTATAAAATGGTGTTTACGGATTGGCGTTACGTTAATTTGCTCAATGGTTCCGGCCTCTTTTTCTTTTACAATATTTAAGGCACACATATATGAACCTACCATTGTAACCAATATCACCAATATACCGGGAACCATAAAAACCGGGTAGTTCAGGTAGCGGTTAAACCAGTTTGATGATACAATTTCAATTGCAGGCATGTTTGGCATACTTGACGGAGGAAGCATTTCGGTTCGAATATTCTGGTTAAATGCGGCAATTATGCGCCCAAGATATGCGCTGCCAACCATTGCTTTTGTTCCGTTAATTGCGTTCACGGCAATAAAAAGCTGTTGCGAATTTTCCCTTGATAAATTTTTCTCAAAACCGATGGGAATCTCCAGTATCAAATCGGTTTCATTATTTTCCATTTGCTGAAATGCGGTCGGAAAAGAATTGTTGTAATCAATAAGTTTGAAATATCCCGAAGATAGAATACTGGAAGTAAGGTCATGCGAAAATGTTGATCTGTCGTTGTCAACAACTGTGATATTAATATTTTTTATTTCGTAATCGGCAGCCAGTGGCATGACAAGCAACTGCACAACAGGAAGGGCAATGATTATCCTTAAAATTGTTTTATTCCTGAAAATCTGCCTGAATTCCTTCTGAAGTAAAAAAACCAATGTTCTCATGACAAACGGATTTTGAATTTTTTGATACTAACAAACAACAGGAACAAGGTCATCCCAAGCAGTACGAGCGTTTCTTTCCAAATTGCCGAAAATCCCAGGCCTTTTATCATGATTGATTTGGCAATGATATAATACCATTTTGCAGGAATGACATTTGAAATAATTTGTAATGCTTTTGGCATATTTTCGAGCGGGAACATAAACCCGGCAAACATTACAGTTGGCAGCAACATACCCATTAATGAAATTAACATGGCTGTACTTTGCGAGGCAGTAGAGTTTGAAATAAGTAATCCGAGCGATAACGCTGTTATGATAAGTAAAGCACTTTCGGCAAAAAGCAAAATTATACTCCCTTTCATAGGCATATCAAGCAAGTAAACACTCAACAAAAGAATTATTACCAGGTTGAATAAAGACAGCAGAAAATAAGGGATTGCTTTTGAAATGACCACAAGAACAGAATTAAACGGCGATACCAAAAGCACTTCCATTGTGCCCATTTCTTTTTCCCTTACAATTGAAACCGAAGTCATTAACACACTAATCAGAAATAAAACAAGCGCCATAACACCCGGGACAAAATTGGTAGTCCCTTTTAATTCAGGATTGTAAATCATCCTCATTTCAGTATTAATTTGAAAGGGCAAATTTTGTCCGCCTATTAATTCACGCTGATAATCGGCGATAATATTTGTTGCATACATGGTTAGTGTTGTCGCTGTATTTGGGTCAGAAGCATCGGCAATGATTTGTATTTGCGCTTTGTTCAGGTGGTTCAAATCGTTGTTGAAATCAGGGGGAAAAACAATAACCAATTTTATGGAGCCTTTTTTAAAAGCACTTTCTATTTCGTTGTTGCTAAGCAGTGATTTTTCTATTTCGAAGTTTTTACTAACCTCCAGTTTGTCAATAATTGCGCGGGTTGTAATATCTTTCGAATAGTCGCAGATTACAATTTTTGTGTTTTTAATTTCATTTGTCAATGCAAATCCAAAAAGCACAATTTGTGCAATTGGCATTCCAAATAACAGCAACAATGTTTTCCTGTCGCGAAAAACGTGGTAAAATTCCTTTTTTACAAATGCTAAAAACTGTTTCATAGTGCAAGGAATAAGTCCGAAGTCCGAAGACTAAAGTCGGAAGTAGAATTACTTATATTAGTTGTTTTGTATTTCATTTTAATCTTCGTTTTATAAAAAGTATTACCAAACATTCATCGATTCCTTCTTTTAACATTTCCGATTTTCTTTCTCTCCCCTCCTTTGGAGAGTTTATCCCGATTTGTCGGGAGGCCGGGGAAGGCTTCAATCTCCTTTTCTTTTTGCACCCCGCGCCAATTCATAAAAAACTTCATCCATGTTACCTGCCTTGTACTTTTGTTTTAATGCGGCCGGAGTATCAAGGTCAGCAATATCTCCGTCAACCATCATCGATATGCGGTTGCAGTATTCAGCTTCGTCCATATAATGTGTGGTAACAAACACTGTAATTCCACGGTCGGAAGCCGCATAAATCAAATCCCAGAACTGGCGGCGGGTAACCGGGTCAACTCCACCGGTTGGTTCATCAAGAAAAACTATTTTCGGCTCGTGGAAAATTGCCACCGAAAAAGCCAGTTTCTGTTTCCAACCCAAAGGCAACGATTTCACTAGTTTTTTCGCCTCTTTTTCAAGTCCCAAAACCGAAATCAGTTCCTCGCTTTTCGATTTGATTTGTTGATTTGACATCCCATAAATTCCACCAAAAAACCGCACATTTTCAAGAACAGTCAAATCTTCATAAAGCGAGAATTTCTGGCTCATATAACCAATGTTCCGTTTAATTTTCTCGGTTTGTTTATAAACATCAAAACCGGCAATTGAAGCATTTCCCGAAGTAGGAATCGATAACCCGCACAACATGCGCATTGCAGTGGTTTTGCCAGCTCCGTTTGCACCCAGAAAACCGAAAATCTCACCTTCAAAAACCTCAAAAGTGATTTCGTTAACCGCTGTGAAATGGCCAAAGCGCTTTGTAAGTTTATCGGTTGATATAACAACTTTCCTCTCCATTTTAATGCATTAAATTAATAAAACAGTCCTCCACAGTTGGTGTTGTGATTTCGAATTCTATATTTTGATGATTTTTCAAATTCAGATAATTTAAAAGTTTTTTGTGTTCACCTTCATTATCATCCCGAAAACCAATATGATGGTATTCTCCAAACGAATTACAACTGCTGATTCCGTCAAACTCCCTGATATCGTGCAACAACCTGCTCATATTATCAGATTTAACCGCATACAGTTTACCGGGATATTGCGCAACAATTTTTTCAGGGGTATTTATTGTCAGTATTTTGCCGTTTTGAATGAGTGCAATCCGTTCGCAAAGCATGGCTTCATCCATATACGGGGTTGAAACAAGAATCGTAATTCCCTGTTTTTTCAGGCGTTTCAGCATTTCCCAGAACTCTTTTCTTGAAACTGTATCAACACCGGTTGTTGGTTCATCTAAAAAAAGGACAGTTGGCCGGTGGATGAGGGCACAACACAGCGCCAGTTTTTGTTTCATCCCGCCCGAAAGCTTTCCGGCCCGCCGGGTTTTAAAAGGTTCCAACTGAACGTAAATATCCCTGATCAGTTCGAAGTTCTCTTTAATAGTTGTATTGAAAACTGTGGCAAAAAAAGTGAGGTTTTCTTCAACCGTCAGATCCTGGTAAAGTGAAAATTTACCTGGCATATAACCAACCTGTTTTCTGATTGCCCTGTAATCTTTCACAACATCAAAACCATTTACACTGGCAGTCCCGCTATCGGGTAACAATAAGGTTGTAAGTATCCTGAACACGCTTGTCTTTCCGGCCCCGTCGGGGCCGATCAAACCAAACAATTCACCTTTCTCCACCGAAAATGAAACATCGTTTACAGCAGTAATTTCGCCTTTGTTGTAGGTTCTAGTGATACTATTTAATATTACATCGGACATTAATCAGATATTAGATTTGAGTATCAAGTATCAAGTATCAAGTATCAAGACTGAAGAAATTAAGTGTTGCATATTTAAATTCGGGTTCTATTCTCCGTGTTTTGGTGGAAAAAGGCGAAACTTTCCAATTAAAAAACAACTTCTCCATACATTCCTATTTTATAAACGCCATTGTTTGGCATTTTTATTTTTATCGCATAAACCATGTTTGCCCTTTCTTCTTTGGTCTGAATAGTTTTTGGCGTAAACTCCGCTTTGTCGCTTACCCATATAATTGTTCCTTCATTTTCGCTGAATCCGCCACTGCCATCATCGGTATGCACTTTTACTTTTTGATTGAGTTTTACCTGCGCCAGTTGGTTTGATGAAATATAAACCCGCAGAATAATTGTTGATAAATCGGCAATTTTATACAGCGCTTTTCCTGCAACAGCCATTTCATTTTGTTCGGCATATTTTGTTAAAACTGTGCCGTTAATTGGGTTGATTATCTTACATTTCAGAAGTTGGTCGTTGAGTTGTTCAACCTGCACCTGCAGCGGCAAAATGTCTTTGTTAATTCCTTCGCTTGAAATAGAAAGCGTTGATTTTTGTGCATCAATTTGTTTTTTGATTATTTCAATCTGCGCATTTACATCGTCCATCTGTTTCGTTGTTGCCGCGTCTGATTTTACCAGATTCGAAATGCGTTGCTGTTCTGTTTCAGCGGTTTTCAACTGCTCGTACAAAACCGAAAGCTGAACCGGTATATTTGGTCTTTTGGCCAGCAACGCTGTAATTTGAGTTTCGAGTTGTTTTTTCTTTAAATAAAGTTGCGTACTGTCAATATAACCTATCAGCTGGCCTGCTTGCATAACCTGACCTTCTTCAATATCGAAAGCTTTTAAAACACCATTTGCTTCTGCTGAAATAATAACTTCTACCGCCTCAAAAGAACCTGAAGCATCAAAAGTTTTTTCATTTTTGCAGGCTATGGCAAGTAAAACAAATCCCGCAAATACTATAATTTCTACTATTTTTTTCATTGTTGAATTATTATACTGTTGAACTAATTTCCTGTTGTTGTGCGATTGTTGTAAAGAACCATTAGCAGTTGTGTTTGGTGAAGCAGCAGGTTTTGCCGTGCCTGATCTTCGGAATTAACAAAAGTTACATAATCGTTTGCCGAAATTACACCATTTGAAAGCTGACTTTGAGCTGTGGTTTTTATGTTTTCCCTGAGTTCAATAATCTCAGAATCGGTTTTAATCAAAGCCTCAATTTTTGCAACCTCGTTAAACTGTTGTTTTACTGCCAGGTTTGTATTGAACAAAAAAGTTTCTTTCTGTAAATCCATCGAACTTTTATTGAATCCAAGAATCTCCTTTTCTTTTCGCGAAGTATAAAAGCTACTCAAACTCCAGTTTAAGCGAAGACCACCCAAATAATAAAAATCAAAGTCGTTGCTAAGCATGTTTAATGCAGGCCGCCCCACCCCACTTTGCAAAAAAAGGCTGAAACGCGGTAAGTTGCGCGTGTTTACAATATTTCCCTGTATATCGAAAACCTGTTTTTGAATTTCATACATTTCAAGTTCGGGGCGTGTAATAACGGATGAAAACGTTGGCAATTCAGGTGTTTCAAGAATTGTATTTTCGGCTACCAGTTCGGCAATAAAAAGGGACAAAACATCGGCGTAACTTTTTCTTGCTGCATTTAGTTCTGTTGTTCGCTGATCGGCTTTTAACATTTCAGCCTTTAAAAGATAAAGGTTGCTTTTTAAACCCGTTCCATTTTCAATTGCCGCATTGGTTTTATCAATACCTGTTTGAATATCTTTTTTTATAAGTTTTGTTTGTTCAATTTGCTGGTCAATCAATAAAATACCAAAAAAAACCTGGTCAACGCGTTCACGAAGTTTGTACAGTTCCACTTCAAGTTTTTGTTTTTCCACTTCGGCATTTTTTTCAACCAAATCTTTTTGGTTGTTCAATGTAAAAAGGTCGGTAATTGGCTGAACTGCTTCGCCGTAAATTTTATACTGATCTTTGCTTATTGTTTCAAAAAGCGGTGCGGTGCCGCCTCCCGGCAAACTACTGTTTAAAGTAGGTTGCGTTACATCGCTTTGATAAGTTGCCTGTCCTCCAATGGTAAGTTGTGGCAAATATCCCTTCGACACATTGTCGAGTGAGTAGTTTTTAGTTTTTTCAATCAGCCTGAACTGTTTTACCATCGGGAAATTCCGCCGCGCTTTCACATAACAACTGTCGATTGAAAGCCCGTGAGCTGTTTGAGCTGAAACCTGCAGATTTATTGTAAGGAAAAGAAGAACAGTTAATTTTGTAATAATGAATTTTGATTTGAACATATTTCAAAAGTTAAAATGTTTTCAACAAAAATCTATATTGTCATCATTGCGTCCATCCACACGGGGATAAGTGCTTTTCGTTCAGCCACAATTTCATTGTATTGAACTTCGCTTAACCCGTTTATTTCTTTTAAAAGCGGTTTTGCTATAAACGGAAATGCGATTAAGCCCATGAAATTCATCATAAAGTGCAGAAAATGATGATTTTTTATTTTCCCCTGGCGAATGGCTTCATTATACTGGTTGAAAAAAACGGAACCAAACACTACTGATTTTAAATCAATCTTTTGCAATAATTCATCGGGGTTATTCCTTATTTCACTCATAATAAACAGAGGAATTTCAGGCTCCTGAAAAAGTAAATCAATATAATCAGCTGCAAATTTTCTGATTTTTTCATCCAATGTTGAGTTTGCATCATTAAAAACGATTGAAATAGAGGAAAAAAACGATTGAAAAGCTTCGAGCATTACTATGTTGAAAAGCTTTTCCTTACTTCGAAAATAGTAATTCAACAGCGCAAGGTTTATTCCTGCTTCCTGCGCGATATCTCGTGTGCGGGCTGCTGCAAATCCCTTTCTATGAAAAACTGCCCGTGCTGAATTCTTTATCTTTTCTTCAGTTGACAAATCATTAAACTGATTATTTATTTGTGTCGCCATGTTTAAACTATATTTTTTGCAAATATATTTGGTTTTCTGATTTAAACAATAAAACTAATCATATTTATTAATCAATTGATTAATAAATTAAAATTCAGAAATACAATTCTCATAAGTCGCTGCAAACAAGCAAATTAAAAATTATTGAAAAAAACTATTAACAAAAAATTGTAATTGTTTCCATAAGATTTCGTTTTAAACAATTTACTGTTAACATATTGATATTGTATTTTAATTTTATTTTTCTAATTTAGAGCCAAATTCTAAAATAATGATTGTATCTGATTATTAATCAAATAATTATTAAAATCAGCTTTAGAAACAAAAACAACAGTAATTTTTTAAAATTCAAACAAGCTTAACCATGATTGAGAGGCTGAGAGAATTGTTTTCATTTTATATTACCAGCCCCGAACAAAAAACAGACAATCTGCCAAATGTAGAATTGGTTAGCTGTCCTCTTCGTGAAATAATATGTAACGTGCATTTAACTGCTATAAACAATAGTTTATTAGAATCAGAAAAATTCAGAAAAGACAAGGATTTCGATAATTCTATTGAAACGTTAAAATACGCATTTAAAAAATCTACAGAATTATTGAATCATCCATGCACAAATTGTGCACAGCATTTTAGAACTAAAATTTCTGAATCTCTCGAAAATATTCATGATGAACTTGAAAAAAAATCAAAAGGTGTATTCAGAAGAAAAAAATATAAATTAATTTACAACAGATCTAAAAGTTTATTAAAGGAAATTAAATTAGATATGGCAAATGATAAACTCAAACTAAATCATTCAAACAAAAGATTTCTTGGCAACCACCTCAACTAACATTTTTGCCCCAACTTAACTTTCATTTTAAAATTTGGTTAACCTACTTTTATTTATTTTATCTCGAATTTTGCACTTCCCAAACAAATTTTTCCATCGTTTGTAATTCCTTCAACAACTATATAGTATTTCCCAGGCAAGTCGGAGCTAAAAAATCTCAGATCAGCGGTTCCGTTTTTTGTAATCACATCCGGATTCCAATAAAGCAAAGTTTTTAAGTCTTTTTGTTTTTCCTCCACAGTTTCCGGAGTATAAACAGGCGAATAAAACTGACGGGCTTTACTATATCCAACTACCTTATTCTCAATAATGCTCCTGGTTAAAATATTGCCGGTCTTCAACTCACCCCTTCGCGTGTAGATTGCAATAACTCCATTAGCGCCCTTCACACCAAAAATTGACAGATTTTGAGGAGATTTCAATACTTCAATTTTTTCTACATCACTTATCGGAATCGCTCTCACAGCCTGAATTAATTGATTGTTCATATTTGCTTCCGCACTTCCTTCATTGGCTATACCTCGCGATGCTTCAGCCGGATAATTAATGATTTGATTACCGGCAAGCGGAACGCCATCAATCAGAAAAAGAGGCAAAGAGCCATTCCCAAAACCATTTGCCCCGCGAATACGGACATCATCGCCATTTATATCAACTCCCGGTACTTTTCCAATCATATAATCAAGCACATTACTATACGATTGTTCAAAAGGCATAACTTCCAACACAAAATCGGCAGTTTTGTACAAACGAAAATGCCCATCCAAATCGGTTCCCTCCTTTTCTTCTTTTTTGATTTTTGGGTTTTGGGTTTTGGGTTGATTTTTTTTGTTTTCCACTGAAATTTGATATTTAAGCTCTGCTATTTTTGAAGGTTCCATTGAAAAATCGCTTAACAGTTTAACATCAGCATCAGCAGGTTCAACACTCTTAAAAACAGGTTCAATTTCAACATCCATATTCATTTTACCTGCCTCGTTTTTTCCCTGAACATGAACAACTGCTGTATCATTAAAAAGTAATCCCGGAAAAACAAAATTACCAACACTGTCGGTACTTTGCGTCAGAAATGCAATTTCATCTTCTTTTTGAATAGCAATCGTAATTTGTCCGTTTGCAATTTTATTGCCGGTTAAAGTATTCTTTGCCGTCCCTTTTAAATTGATTCCGGCTTCTTGTTTATATTGAAGGATTTCGGTTTTGTGCGGTACACTATTCCAGAAATAACTCCCGTGTCCGTTTGTCAGCATTACAAGCCGCAACTTTGCTTCAGAACTTATTTCATTCTCAGTAAACAAATCAGCAGATGATTCGATAATTCCATTAATTTCAGAATCGATCAGCAATTGCGACAAAATATTCTTTGAAAAACCATTCTCAGGAACAGCAAATTCATGAATAACTGCAACTGACAAGTTTGAAAAATTCTCATCGTTCAAATATTTTTCATCATTGATTTGTATCTTAATTTCTGACCTTTTATCGTAAACACCGGCATCAGTTTGTACATTTAGTTGATTTAAATCCAGGTTTCGTGAAAATATCAGCCGTTCTGAAATTGGTGCTAATGATTTATCCAGTAAAATCAGTTTGTTTATTCCAGGTTTTAGCGAACTGTTATCAAATTTAAATACTTTGTTCAATCCATCCATTTTAAAAGCCTGATAAAAAAGAACCTCCCCACGGTGCATGTTGACAATATAAAATTCCTCATCACTTAATTTTTCTGAATTTACTGCAACATTAACAATCACTTCTTTACTTGTATGATTCACAAGCTGAATTTTACCTCCTACTTTTGTGGGCTCAAACTTATATTTGAAAGACGGAAATCCTTCGATAGCAGCCCAATAAGTTTTTCCAGTTTCAGGTGTTAGAAAAAACAATCCCATTCCTTTGTAATCAGTTGAAAAAGAAGCCACAACCGTTCCTTTTTCATCCTTCACAGTTCCTTTGGCATTCACTCCCTGACCCAAGCGGTTAATTGCTTTAAATGCCACAAGATTAGTGGTGTTTTCAAGCAAAATTCCACCTTCAGGAAGAAATGTCACATCTGCAATCATGTTGCCGGTTCGACTTTTCACAATAGTATTTTGTGAGAAACCCGAGATCCTTGAAACCGATAGTTGCTTGTAAAAATGTGCTTCGGGATTAAAATTGAGCAAATAATTGGTATATGCCTGCAATAAATAATTTCCAGGTTTTAGTTTATCTGTGATTACAAAACTTCCCGTGGCCTGTCCGTTTAAACTTAGCAATATCAATTGCATTGCGGATTTACCAGTTTGATCCAAAAAACTTACATAAACATTTTCGGCACCTGGAATTAACCGCCCCGAATTGCTGTCAGTAAGATAAACTTTGAACCAAACCGTGTCGCCCGTAAAATAGTTTTCGGCATCAGTTTGAATATAGATCTTTTCGACAGGATTGTTTTCATTGCCAACTATCCAGTCTTCAATAGTTTGAGCTTTTGTAAAAAAAGTCAACAGAAAAAAAAGAAAAAAAAACATTTGTTTTTTCATAGTCAAATATTTTAATCATTCGAACTGAAGAATAAAAATACACGTTACAAATTGCTTACGAAATAAGACAGTAAAAAGTACAATTACCCTGAAAAAATATTTCAGGCTTAAATTTTCAATATTTTGTAAGATAATTTTAAACCGGCTTCGTTGTATGATTAATAAATTTCAGGTTCCGCTTCAAACCTTCAAAACCTGTTCGTTTTACTGCCGAATTCTTAAACAGCTCGCTGAATAAAGGTTTTTCCAATGCATACCAATCATCCCTTTTTAACGCCAGCATTTCGGTTTTTGGTTTGAAATCGGGTTCATTGTGTGGTTTCGATTTCAGGTTCCAGGGGCAAACATCCTGACAAATGTCGCAACCAAATACGCGGTTTTCAAATTGTCCTTTCAGGGATTCATCCAGGTCGCCCTTTAACTCTATTGTTTGATATGAAATACAGCGACGGGCATCAACAACCCGATTGGCAACAATTGCTTTTGTTGGGCATGCATCAACACATTTTGTGCAATTTCCGCAATGATCGCGCACTGGTTTTGGTTTGTCAAAAGGTAATTCAACATCCAAAACCAATTCGCCAATAAAAAAAAAGCTGCCATGTTCAACTGAAATCAAATTGCTGTTTTTTCCTAACCAACCCAATCCGGCACGTTTTGCCCAGGCACGCTCCAAAACCGGGGCTGAATCAACAAAAGGGCGGCCATTACAACCATCAATTTCGGCTTGAATAAAACCCAGCAACAATTTAAGTTTGTTCTTTAATACAAGATGATAATCTGTTCCGTAGGCGTATTTCGAAAGAACGGGAGCAGTTGTATCGTTTTGTGTTTCGGAAGGAAAGTAATTTTGAAGGACAACAATTACTGTTTTGGCATTTTCATACAATTCACGCGGATCGAGTCGTTTTTCGACATTGCGTTCCATGTAACCCATTTCGCCATGCATGCCCCTTACCAACCAATTTTGAAAATACGCCTGTTCTTCAGCAAGAAAACCGGCGGGAAGGATGACACAGTCAAGCAAACCCAATTCGCGGGCTTTCAATTTTATCTTACCTGATATTTCCAACAGATTTTGCATTGCCTAAAATTAGCAACTTTTTATGCAGCGGCAATCCATAAAAAAAACCTGCCTTTTAAAAAGACAGGTTTTCTTATTCATTCCTAAAACTTCTATTTTTTCTTTTTTCTCATTATAACAAACGCAACTACCGCGATAACTACCACAGCAACAATTATAATAATTGTAGTGCTGCTGCTTCCTGATGACGCCGTTTCGGCACCTGCCAATAAATCCTGTTCCATGTATGAACTGTCCTGCACGTTAAGGTTGTCAATGTAAGTCGCAGTGTCTTGTGCGACTGCGAAAAAAGGAAGACTTAAAATAAGAGAGGCTAAAACTGCCATTAGTTTTTTCATCTTTTTCATGATTTTTTAATTTAACTTATCTGAATTTAATTTCTCATTTACTTTTTCAATTAATTGTGAAGCTGCACCGTATCGGGGGTTGATTTCAACCAACTCGTCAAGCACTACTTTGGCTTCACGATAATCCTTCTGATTAAAAAGAGATTGAGCTTCAAGCAAATAAAAAGGTTCGTAAAGTGGATAAACCGCCCGTCCTTTTTGCAAATATCTGTTAAAAGTTTCAAAATCGTTCTGTTTCAGCGAATTTTTTGCCATTTGTAAATATAACCACACATTGTTTTCATCGCTTTTAACTGCTTTTTCGAGTAAAATCTGTGCTTCTAGAAAATCACCATTCTCTGACTTTGTTATTCCCTGAAGATCTGTTTTATCCTTTCGTTTCAGTAAAACCACAATTGGATTTCCGGCATGATAGAATGTTTTTACAATTTCGGATGACTCCCATTTTCTATTCTTAAGCAAATCAGGATGAATGTAATTTATACCAAACAACCCGTAATCCCAATCCACCGAACTTCTTTCCAAATATCGTGAATACTGGTATTTTATGTTAGGGCATTTTTCGAAATAATTGGAGAGGTTGCAATTACTTGCTAAAGTTATTTTATTGCTGCCAATCAAATCGATAACATATTCCGATGAGTTTTTTAAGCCATGAAAATAGTAATCATATTCGTAATTGGACCAGGCTTTTTTGTTTCCTCCTGAAATGGAATTAAAATAAATATAATCGGCGGGAAATGTTGTTACCTGGTGCTTTAAGGGAAGTATCATTAAAATAAAATAGACCAGAACAACAGTAATTTTTATTAGTTTCGAAGAAAAACTATTTAACAAAAACCAAATACCTGTTGCTGAAAAAACTGCAAAAAGCGGTAGCACAAAAATTAATTGACGGATGCCACTGTACAAATTTGCTTTTATTGCAATCACGTAAAAAACTGGGAAGAAAAGGGTAAAAAGCAAAAACAACCCTGTAAAGAGTTGTTCGCTATCTTGTTTATGTATTTTTACTAGAAACAGAGCCAGAAAAACCGCAAGCCCAAAAATGATGAACTCCGGCGTTGATATCAGAAGCCATTTCGGCAAATAATACCAGGGTAGTTGCGTACTCCAAAGCCACTCCCCCTCAAAAATCTGCCGGATACTTACTTTGTAATGTTCCATTATCTGCAAACTTTCAAGCGGATTTTGAAAAACGTTTTGCAAGGCAAAGGGCCAAAAAAACAATCCTGCGAAATAACCAACAAACAGGATTGCCAAGCCCTGGCCCAATAGCCTTACAAGACAAGATTTAGTTGAAAAAATATATTTAGGTAAAAAAGGCTTCAAAATAAAAGAAGCAATAATTGCCACTGCCAAGTAGCCAAATAAAATGAGACCGCCAATGCGCACCGAAATTGTAAATGCGATTGCCATGCCCAATAAAACCGACGTCTTCCATTTGGGTGTTGGCAACTCATTTATGAATCTTACAATCATGTAAATACCAACCAAATAACCGGTTGCAAACGGAATATCCTTCAGATTTCCGAATGCCTGCCCAAACAAACGAGGCATTGTAAGAATTGAAATAACAGTCAGAGCTGAAACCCAAAATGACCCGGTAAACTGAAAGGCTATCAATCCGGCAAAAAGCAGCAACAGACAAAAGAAGAGTGCACCGGTAAAATGACGCACCAAAAATTCATTTTCGATATTAAAAACCCGATTAATTAATGCAGTACAATTATCAACGGACTGTCCATAATATTTCAAATTGGTAACCGGTGTTTCCAAACAGGAAGCGTCTTTTCCGGCTGTAAAATACCAGTTTACAACCTGTTTTGCATGTGGATAATGCAATTGTTCGTCAACATTTACCGCTGCCCGGGGCGCCAAAAATGCAAGAATTACCGCAGCTAAAAATAAACTGGCGATAAAGGCACTTTTTGCGGTTGATATGTCAACTTTTCTATTCATAAATATCTTTAATAATATACACCGGCCTGTTTTGTACTTCCTTAAATATTAAATAGATATATTCTCCAATTAGTCCAAGGAAAGTTAGTTGCACCGATCCGAAAAAACTGACTGCCAAAAACATGGAAGACCAACCTGTTGGTGCAAATCCCATAGCTTTGGAAACGAATGTGTAAATTATAGCGCCCAGGAAAATGAATATTCCAAGTAAACCAACAAACAAACATGCTTTTATGGGCCACTTCGAAAACGAATAAATTGCATCTGATGCCAATGTAAAAAGTTTTCCGAAACTCATTTTTGCTTTTCCTTTTAATCGGTCGGGGCGATCGAATTCTATAAACTCGTGTTTAAAACCCACAAAATTCCGGATTCCAGGCATGTACCTGTTTCTTTCGGAAAAACGCAGAATTGCCTGATGTGCTTTTTTGTTTAAAATGCAGAAATTACCCGCCTTTGAAACTTGGTGTTCCTCGCTAACCTGGCTAAAAATGCGATGAAAAATATTTGTAAAAATCCGGCGTGAAAGTTTTTCATTCCGTTGGTCACGCACCGCAGTAACAATATCAGAGTTGGATACCTTAATTTTATTAAAAAGAACCGGGATTAATTCAGGTGGATCCTGAAAATCACCATCCATCATAATTACATATTCCCCGGTAGCAAAATCCAAACCAGCAGTAATTGCAGCCTGCAAGCCAAAATTGCGCGAAAACGAAATTATTTTCAATTGCTTGTTTTTACTTCTGAAATCAAGAAGCTGTTGTAAAGTTGAATCTGTGCTTCCATCGTCAACACACACTATTTCAAATGCTTCCCCTGTCGATTGAAGGTTTTCAAAAACCTCTTCAATCAACTGCGAAACAAGGTTGCTTTCGTTTAAAAGTGGTATGACTACTGAAATCATTTTTTATTTTTTATGATCTGTGTTGCGAACCAGGAATTGGCACAGGGAATTCCATATCAACCGGACCCATTTCATACTTTTCAGGCCCCAGTTTAACAGTGGAATTCATCATTTCTTCCCAGGTAACCAACTGACCTGTGTATGCAGCAGTTCTGCCCATTATTGCAGTCAGAGTAGAGATTGCGGTACGTTCAGCTTCAACAACAGGTTTATTTGTTCTGATTGAGGTCACCAAACTTATATGTTCCTGAATATAAGGCGAAATAGCCACTACCTCGGTCGATTTGCCATCCTTGTCTTTTGGATAGTCAAATTTCCATTTTACTGAACCATCCAAATTATAAATTGTGTTTTTACAATTTGTATATCCTTCGGTTCCATTAATTTGCTCGCCCAAAGTATTTGCACAATCATCAATTTGCCGCGACATGCTGTGTGAGTAAACCCCGTTTCCATAATTGAAATCGATACTGAAAAAATCATACTGGTCGCCTGTTAACCGCCTTGCACGACCACCAAAACCAATTGCTTCATCGGGGTGTTTTCCAAGAAACCAGTTGATAATATCAATATTGTGAACGTGCGTATCTAGGATATGATCGCCACACAACCAACAGAAATTATTCCAGTTGCGAATCATGTATTCCATGTCGCTCCAACCTTCTTCGCGAGAACGAAACCAAACATGGTTTTGCAGCCACCATGCTTTTGCTGAAGTTATTTCTCCAATTGCGCCTGAAGCAACCTGCCTGTATGTTTCCAGATAATCGTCCTGATGCCGGCGTTGTGTTCCGGTGATAACCGTAAGTCCCATATTTTCGGCTTTTTTTGAAGTGGCAATAATTTGCCGTGCACCCACCGGATCAACACAAACCGGTTTTTCCATAAAAACATGTTTCTTAGCCTGAACACATGCATCAAAATATGCCGGACGGAAGTGTGGCGGGGTTGCCAGAATTACAACATCCAAATCAACATCAAGTAAACTTTTATAGCTGTCAAAACCCCAAAAGCAATTTGCTTCAGGAACTTCTACCCGCTGCTTACTTAATTTACTGCGGCAATCCCAGACTTTATCTTCAAAAACATCGGCCAAAGCAATCAATTCCAAATCATTTCCGGCAGCCAGAAAGTTAAGCGCTGCACCGGTTCCACGGTTTCCACATCCAACCAGTCCTGCCCTTAGTTTTTTTCCATCTGGAGCTTTGTCGAGAATGGTTGGAAATGCATAATCAACAGTTTTAGTTTTTGAACTACAGGAAGCCAGTGCGTTTATTCCGATAACTCCGGCCGCACCAATAACAGCCGATTTTCCAAGAAAATTCCTGCGTGATAGTTGACTTTTTTCCATGATATTTTAGTTTTTATTTTTTTCTGAATTTAAATCTGTAGCCCTGTAATCACAAACCACCCTAAAACCTACATTTTTACTGTCTGAATACCACCATATACTTTTTGGGATTTGCGGGTCGGTAACCAACCAATCTTTTGTTCGGGTAAAATCACGGCGGCCAACCCGAACGTCTTTTGCTGAATTGTTGTAAGCACCACCTCGCACAACATGTTCCATTCCGTCACGAGGTCCACGTGGGTTCTTTACCAACGTTTTTGGATATTTTGAATATACTGCCGGATCGTAAAAATCAAGACAAAACTCTGCAACATTGCCAAGCATGTTTTTCAAACCGTAAGGGTTTGATCGTACTTTAGCAGGTTCCTGCGTTCTGGAAGGGCTGTTTTCCTGATAAATTACATAAGAGTTTATTGTTGCAGTATCAACCCCAAATATTTTATTCCATATACCTTTTGATTCAAAATCTTCAGGCGAACCTTCAAAAAAGTATGGTGTTTCAGTTCCTCCGCGTGCAGCATATTCCCATTCTGCTTCGGTTGGAAGCCTGTATTTTTTCCCTGTAACACTGCTTAACCAACGGCAGTATGTTTCTGCACCATGATAACTCATTGTAATTGCCGGGCGCGTACCTTTTCCCCAGCCCTGATCAGGTGCACCCCACGGAGGTGTGGCCCCTGAAATCCCGTCGGTCTCTTCGTCGGCTTCAACAGCTTCTTTTCTTCCCTGCGAAGCAGTTGCATTGAAAAAAGCCAGGTATTCATTCCATGAAACTTCAATTTCACCAATCCAAAAACTGTCAACTGCAACATTAATAACCGGTCCTTCATCATTTCTTCTGAAAGGTTCATCTACCGGTGTCCCCATTTTAAATTCGCCGCCCGGAATTGCTACCATTTTAAAAGATACAGGTGTTCCCGGGATTTTTTCGTCGAAAGTTTGAAAACCAGTTACCAGCGCAGGTTCAGTAAATATTTCTTTTGATCCTGACGAGATTTCATCCATTCCTGTCAGCCCTGTTTTTCCGCGATAATGTCCAACATTAAGATGACATTGTAAACACGAAGTATTATCGGGATTTCGTAAATATTTTAAATGTGATTCAGCGCCCAAAGCATTAAGCGTGGAAGGGAACAAATTAGTGTGACACTTTTTACAACCATCTTCATAAACAAAACGTTTGGATGCTTCAATTGTGCGTTTTTCAGCCCAGTCAATCTCCGAAGAGTCCTTTGTCATATATACATAAAAATCATGGGCGCCATGATATGCTTTTCTTGTTAAGAACCGCACAGGTTGCGTTTCAGGTGGGAGATGACAATCAACACAATTTACCGAAACTCCACTTCGGGTATTATGATGCACGGACAATTTCCATGTGGACTCAGCGTGTGGGTGCACATGACATGATTCACAGAATTCGTTTGTTGATGTATAATGGATTGTTTTATTTGTTAATGCCAGCAATAGAATTGCGCTTAAACCACCGACAATAAATAACAAATAGTGTTTTCGTTTGATCATTTTATCAGTCATTCCAACATTAATTTGTTACAATGTTAATTCGCGCTTATTACAAATTGCTTAACGATTGTATCGACAAACGGTTAACTGTTGCTTAATTTATGCTTAATTTAAATCGTAACAAACTGATTAAGTATTAATTATAAAAATATAAAAAAAGGTAATTTTTATTTTTTTTACAATCTATTTTAATACTTTTGGGGTCAAAATAATTCTAAATTAAGTATTCAGAAATACGAAACGCAGGAAGTTTAAATTGTGAAAAAGAGATTGATTTGTGTATTTATATTTTTAATTACCCTCCTTACTATAGCATCCAAAAATATTGGGGCTACTGAAATATCTGATAAAACTTTTTTGATTTCTAAAATCGATGCACAAAATTTAAATAACCAGCAAACCTGGACCTTTTTAAAAAAAAATGATGCAACAGGTATTGAGTTGGAAATTGTATCAAAAGGCAAACAAACATTCCTTCAGAATACAACAGAAAAGTTTGAAAATGTTCTAAAAAAAATTCATTTGGCAATCCAGGAGAACCAGGCTAAAATCATGCCTGTTTTTATTCGGTACAACGGTAATATTTTATTACTTGACTCTATCATCAATGAATCAGAATTAGCTTCTTCCATTTTCTATCTTCCCCAGGGAGAAACATGGCCATCAGTAGAATATTTGGTGCAGGCAAACCGCAGGATAATTTTTTTTGTTGACGGGAATTATTCAGGTGTTAGCAGGATTTTACATCATGTAAGTAATTATGCTTTTGAAATTTCGGCCAACACCTCTGCAAACAGCTTATACACAGCCAATAATACTGAAATAATAAACCAGGAACTGTTTATTGTAGATGACTTCGAGGAGCTCCCTACCAAATTTCAATCCAATCAGTTAAACCGAAATTTAGTACCTGATTATATTAATTTCCTTTTGGAAAACTGGAAAAAGTATGGTAAACGTCCTAATTTCATTTTTGTTGGTAATGAGATTTTAAATTTTGACAATACTGTTGACCAATTAAATTCCTTCACATGGATAAAGGGAGTTGCTAAAATTTCAGAAAAAAATATTGATAAAGTGTACTGGAAAAACCCTGATATATTGATAACAGGTGGAAAATTCAGTTTCCCGTATCGGGGTGGTGAAGAATTGATATTGACGCCTTTTGTTCCGGGTTTTAAAATGACGCCTGAACAAATTGTTGTAACAGGAGAAATGACAATACCCGAGAGTTACACCATATTTGCCACACCACTGAATTTAAATGAAGATTTGACCGGCAGTTTCAGTTTTGAGGAATTAGTTGTTAACGCCGTAAATCCGTCAGTTGAGTTTGAGGGTAGTAATTATTCATTTGTTCAGGATATAGAACGGGGAAATGTTTTACGTCTTCTGGAAAATGCAAGTATCAATCTGGGGAAACCTGAAAATTATGGGTTCCGCAACAGCAGTTTCACAGTTAGTTGCTTTGTAAAATTCACTGAAATACTGGAATTTGGCGATAATGCAATTTTGGGAAATTATGAATCGGGCTAC
>DAOPKR010000027.1:10086-17111 GCA_035391305.1 Draconibacterium sp. | reverse complement strand
ATTACAGTTGAAAAAATTACAGCAAATACAAAAGGATTCCCGAGCCTTGCAAAAAACTTGATAATAATTGCATCAGTATTAATAGCAGCTGCTTTGCTAATATTTTTCGGAACTAAAAAATTCAATAAAAATAAAACAGGAATTATAATCGAACCACCAAAAGAACTGGCCAAAAACAAAATCCAGCTTTTTGGCGAATTCAAAGCGATAAACAATAAAGGTGAAGATATTACAGAAATGTTCACTCCAAAGGTTAGAGAACTATTCCTTTTTGTTTTGATTAATTCATTAAAGAGCAGTATTGGAGCGAGTATTCGGGATATTAATGATGCTTTGTGGTCGGGAATTTCATCAAGAAAAGTAGCCAATAACCGGTCGGTTACGCTAAATAAACTGCGAAAGATTTTGCTTGAAATTGACGGAATTGAATTTATTTCAACTACCGGATATTTGCAGGCAAAAATGAAAAAACCTTTTTACTGTGATTATGTAAGTGCTTACAAACTTTGCCAAATTCCTGAAGGATTATCAAAATCACAACTTATTTCGTTTTTTGAAATGGTAAAACGAGGTCGCTTTTTAAAAGGAACACATTGGGAGTGGCTCGATGAAATTCGTGGATTTACCGGCAACCAGGTAATAGACAATTTATTGAATCTCGCCACAATTTATCAAAAAGAAGAAAATTTACCCGAAATCGAAAAGATTGCCCGACGTATTCTGGATTATGATGATTTGAATGAAGAAGCGATATTTCTGCAAATTTGGGCGCTACAAAAAAACAACAATCTTAATCTGGCAAAATTCAATTTCACTTCTTTCACTAAAAAATATGAAATCGCATTTGGAGAACCTTATGCGATGAATTTTTCCCAATTTAACCAGCACTTCGAAAAAGGCTTTATTTAGAGCAATTCGTCAACACTTTTTTGAAGGAAATCACGTGTATAATAATCGTTGTCAACAATTTTACCGTTCCAGGTCGCAATGTCGAGGTCAATATTTCTCGGTCCGAATTTCGGGGCAGTGCGGTCACGCCCCATTTCGTCTTCAATTGATTTTAACAAAACAGTTAAATCCTGCCTGTTAAACTCAGTTTCAATTTTAACCGCGCCATTTGTATAATCAGGTTGATTTTCAATTCCAATGGGTTTGGTTTTAATCATTTCCGAAACTTTTAAAATTCTGACCTTTTGTTTCAGGATTTCCAGCATTTTTTGAATGTTGACTTCAGCATCAATATTAGAACCAATTCCGATGACTACTGAATTCATCGGGTTGCCTCCATTTCCAGGGAAACCGACTCGGCAAAACGAAGTGCGTGTGGTTTGTCAACTTCCACTCTTGCCCACTTTACTTTATCGTCGGCCATTATCAGATCGAGTATATTTTTTGTTAAAACTTCAAGGAGCTTGAATTTGCCATCCTGAACCAGGGCGATAATTTTTTTTGTAATTGTTTTGTAGTCGAAAATATCAAGCGGTTCATCAGCTTCAATAGCCGAATTTGGAATATCGGTTTCGATTTCGAGGTTAATAATCACATCCTGTTTGTTTACCAGTTCCTCGGGGTTAAATCCGATATAAGTTCTTATTAACAAATTCTTTACACGTATTTTTGCCATAGTTTTTATGCGTTTTGGCCCAGATTTTCGCCGCCGTCGGCAAATAATAAATGACCGGTTAAATGATTATTTTCCAGAATAAAATCCAGACTTTTCAAAATTGGTTCAATTCCGCCAGGTTTTTTCATGGGAATATTTTGAGCAAGTTTTATGAGGTAATTTTCGTCTTTATCATCAGGAGGCAAAGTAACACCCGGTGCAATTGCGTTTACACGAATGTGGGGTGCCAACTCCAAAGCAGCCATTTTTGTGAGTTCCCAAAGTGCTTTTTTAGAAAGCGAATATGCTGCAAAATCCGATTTATTCGAGGTAATCCGGGTATCAACAAAGTTTATGATATTTCCTGATTTACTGCGATTTGAAAAATCACGGACAAGAATAAAAGGAGCCTTAAAATTCACATTGATTTGCGAATCGAACAACTCAACAGTTGTTTCTTTCAGATACGAAGAATCAAATACTGAAGCATTATTCACCAATAAATCGATATGCCCAAACGCTGAAAAAACATTTGGAACCAGCAGGACAACTTCTGAAATGTCTTCAAGATTTGCTTTAAAAGCAGCAAATTTTTGATCGGGATATTTTGATGAAAGAGAAGAAACAAAATCAAAAGCAGGTTTTTCTGACGAGTTAAAATGAATGGCCACATTCCATCCTTTTTCGGCCAGATGCTCTGTTAACGCTTTTCCGATCCGTTTTGATGCACCAGTAATTAACGCGGTTTGTTTCATCTCATCCTGATTTTTATTAAACAAAACAAGCCGAACCTGAAAATGGTTTAAAGAAAATTCCTAATATTCTGTTATCCCGGAAATTCTCAATGACTTCGATATTGTTACTATCAATTAAACGAATTCAGCTTGCTTAGGTATTTCCCAATAATATCAAATTCAAGATTTATAACCGTGCCTTCTTCGAAAGTATGAAAGTTGGTCACATTGTATGTAAACGGAATAATTGCCACCTGAAACGAATTATTTTTTGAATTAACAACCGTCAAACTCACACCATTTACAGTTACCGAACCTTTTTCAACCGTCATGTAGCCCATTTTTGCCTTTTGAAGATCGAACTCATATTCGAAAGTATAATACCAGCTTCCGTCGGCTTCTTCCACTTTTTTGCAAACTGCTGTCTGATCAACGTGGCCCTGCACAATATGCCCGTCCAGCCGGCCATTCATCATCATGCTGCGTTCAAGATTTACCTTCGAACCAACTTCCAGCAGTCCGAGATTCGACTTTAAAAGTGTTTCCTTTATTGCGGTTACTTTATACAGCTTGTTTTCCTTATCGACCCAAACTACTGTTAAACACACACCGTTGTGCGATAAACTCTGGTCAACTTTTAATTCGTTGGCAAACGAGCAATTTAAAGTAAAATGAACATTTTCATGTTCTTTTTCGATTGCAACCACTGTTCCGTATTCTTCTACTATTCCTGAAAACATATTATATTGAGCGGCCCCCTCTAACTCCCCCAAAGGGGGAGATCCAGAAACCTGATTTAGGTGAATATTCAAATTGTCAAAAATTCTTTTTTTACTCCCTCTCTTTTGGAGAGGGCTGGGGAGCGGCGACTTTCCACTCTACCCCACTTTTCCCATCTTTCAATTCAATACCAATGGTGTTTAAATCGTTGCGAATTTTATCGGCAGCCGCCCAGTCTTTATTGGCTTTTGCCTGTTGACGGAGATTTATAAGTAATTCAACTGCACCGGTTAAAACTTCGCTTTCACCAGATTCCACTGATTTTTCTTCTTTCAAACCCAAAATATCAAAAACCACCGAGTGGTAAAATGATTTCAACCCGGTTAAATCTTCTGCTGATATTTTTTCTGCTCCGGCTTTTACTGAGTTGATGATTTTTACACCGTCAAACAAATGCGCAATTGCAACCGGACTGTTTAAGTCATCGTTTAAGGCTTCGAAACATTTTTCTACTATGGGAGAAATACCAACCGTCGATTTTTCTGAAGCCTCAATTTCATCCAGCGCTTTTACGGCATTCATCAATCGTTCCAGGCCTTTTTCAGAGGCCTGCAGTGCTTCGTTTGAGAAATCAAGTTCACTGCGGTAATGTGCCTGTAAAATAAAAAAGCGGATTGTCATTGGTGAATATGCCTTTTGCAGCATGCTGTGATTACCGGTAAACAACTCCTCCAAAGTAATGAAATTACCCAGCGAGCGAGCCATTTTCTGACCATTGATTTTAATCATATTGTTGTGCATCCAGTAACGCACAGGTTCGTGCCCAAGACATGCAGTAGATTGCGCAATTTCGCATTCATGGTGCGGAAATGTCAAATCCATTCCTCCTCCGTGAATATCGAATATTTCGCCTAAATATTTAGTACTCATTACCGAACATTCCAAATGCCAGCCAGGGAAACCAACGCTCCATTTTGACGGCCAGCGCATAATATGTTCAGGCGAAGCTTTTTTCCACAAGGCAAAATCAAATGAGTTTTTCTTTTCGGTTTGTCCGTCGAGTTGACGTGTATTTGTTTTTATATCATCAAGGTTTCGTCCCGACAGTTTTCCGTATTTGTACAGCTCATTGTATCGTTCAACATTAAAATAAACCGAACCATTGATTTCATATCCAAATCCTTTATCAACTATCGATTCAATCATTTGCTGCTGCTCGATAATATGACCTGAAGCACGAGGTTCAATACTTGGTGGTAACACATTTAACTGCTCCATGTTGTGATGAAAGGTGTTCATGTATTTTTGCACAACTTCCATTGGCTCAATTTGTTCGAGCCGTGCTTTTTTTGAAATTTTATCTTCGCCAGATTCTTCAACTTCATCCTCCAAATGGCCCACATCAGTTATATTTCGTACATAACGCACTTTGTAACCCAGAAATGTGAGGTAGCGGAAAAGTAAATCAAAAGTGATATTTGGCCGGGCATGCCCCAGGTGCGAATCGCTGTAAACCGTTGGTCCGCAAACATATAAACCAACTTTCCCTTTAATTAATGGTTTAAAAACTTCTTTGGAGCGTGATAAAGTATTATATATGATAAAATCGCTATTCATTACTTTTAATGAATTTGAGGTTAGACTGTTTCGGCGTTCTGTTCAGATATTTCTTCAGTGGTTTTACTTTCAATTTTGTTGAAATAATTCCGGTAAAAAATCAAAATGGAAAAAATACCCACTGTAATTGCAGAATCGGCAATATTAAAAACAGGCCTGAAAAAGATTAATTCGCTGCCACCCAGAAATGGCACCCAATCAGGATACTGGCTGTTTACAAGCGGAAAATAAAACATATCCACTACTTTTCCGTGCAGAAAAGTTGCATAACCGCCCCCCTCCGGAAATATAGAAGAAACCTGTCCATAACTTTGCTCGAAAATCATCCCGTAAAACAAACTATCAATAATATTTCCGATGGCACCTGCAAAAATCAAAGAAATACTAACAATAAAACCAAAAGGAATATCTTCCCTTTTAGCCAGCTTAAAAAGATACCAGCCAATTGCAACAACGGCGGCAATACGAAAAACACTTAAAAACATTTTCCCGTATTCGCCGGCAAATTCAAATCCGAAAGCCATTCCGTTGTTTTCAACAAAATGAAGGATAAACCAGTCTTTGAAAACCACAATTTCATCGCCGAGAGACAAATTTGTTTTGATCCAGATTTTAAGAACCTGATCGGCAATCAGAATTAAAATTATGATGATGATTGATTTTGCAGTACGACTCATTCCTGTTGTATTAAAAAAAAATGCTCCCGGAAAATCGTTTTAATGAATAATCCGAGAGCATTTTCAATTTTTTTCCGAATTATCTCTGGTTCATTTTAGCATCCATTGAAAGCGTTGCGTGAGGCACAGCACGAAGTCTTTCCTTACTGATAAGCTTACCGGTTTCGCGGCAAATACCATACGTTTTATTTTCAACACGCACCAAAGCGGCCTGCAAATGCTGAATAAATTTTAACTGACGCTGAGCCAGTTTACCTGACTCCTCTTTTGAAAGTGTGGCAGCGCCTTCTTCCAGAACTTTAAAAGTTGGAGAAGTGTCCTGAGTGTCATTTCCGTCACTTTGTGTTATCGACGTTTTATACATTTCATAATCACTCTGTGCAATTCTGAGTTTTTCCAAAATCAATTCTTTGAATTCTTTCAGATCCTCATCCGAATATCTATTTACTGCTCCCATAATTAAAGGGTTTAAATAATTTTTACCTAATTTTTTAAAGCGACCTAAATTAATAAAATTTTGTCATTAAAATAAGGTCAACCATCATTTCAAAGCTACACTCTTTTTACTAAAATATGAACAAACAAATCTTTGTCAATTTCAACTTCCTTCGATTCAGTATCTTTCAGATTATCAACCAATTCGAGTTGATTTGCCAATGTTTGCGCGCAAATATAATCTTTATAATTTAAAATTGCAGTATTATATTCATCTCCTTTAACAATTGTTACGTTAATTCGGTCGGTAACTTCAAAATTGCTATCCTTTCTAATGTTTTGAATTTTATTTATAAACTCCCGTGCAAAACCTTCATTTTTAAGTTCTTCCGTAACGTTTATATCCAGGGCAACTGTAATTTGTCCTTCAGAAGCGACTGTCCAACCGGGAATATCTTCGGTTTGGATCTCAACATCTTCCAACGTAATTTTTAATTTTTCGTTACCGGCAGATATTTCAAGTTCTCCATTTTTTTCCAACTCCGAAATTTCCTGTTGCCCAAACTGATTTACAGTGTCGGCAATTTGTTTCATGAGTTTTCCAAACTTTGGCCCCAGTGTTTTAAAATTGGGCTTTATTTTCTTTTTAATTATTCCTGCTGCATCGGTTATAAATTCAACCTCTTTTACGTTTACTTCGGTTAAAACAATGTTTTTTATTGCCTCAAACTGTTCATGAAAACGCTTATTCAAAACAGGCACAATAATTTTAGCCAGTGGCTGGCGCACTTTCAGCTTTTCCTTTCTGCGCAGTGCCAAAATCATAGACGAAGCTTTTTGGGCAATGTCCATTCTCTCTTCCAAATCTTTGTCAATCAGTTCTGCATTGAATATTGGAAAATCAGCGAGGTGAACACTCTGATCGGGCTCTTTTTGTGTTACGCTGTTCAAATCCGAATACAACAAATCAGCATAAAACGGGGCAATTGGCGCCATTAATTTTGCAACGGTATCCAAACAGGTATATAAAGTTTGATAGGCTGATATTTTATCCTCAGTGAATTCTCCGCCCCAGTATCTTTTGCGGCTCAGGCGAACAAACCAGTTGCTTAAATTTTCCGAAACAAAATCGGAAATGGTGCGCCCGGCACGAGTTGGTTCATAATTTTCGTAACACCACGAAACTTCTTTAACCAATGAATTTAAAAGTGAAATTATCCACCTGTCGATTTCCGGGCG
>DAOPKR010000027.1:8229-9986 GCA_035391305.1 Draconibacterium sp. | reverse complement strand
TTGCCAAGACGTTTCGACATTTTATTTCCATTCTTGTCGAGTACCAGCCCATTTGAAATAATATTCTTGAAGGCAACCGATTCATCAATCATTGTTGCAATTGCGTGAAGCGTAAAAAACCAGCCACGGGTTTGATCCACGCCTTCAGCAATAAAATCGGCAGGGAAAACTTCATTAAAAATTTTCCGGCTTTCGAACGGAAAATGCCGCTGCGCGTAAGGCATCGAACCTGAATCGAACCAAACATCGATTAAATCGGATTCGCGAAACATTTTTTGCCCGGTTGACGAAACAAGCACAATATTATCGACATAGGGTTTGTGCAAATCTGCCTTGTCGTAGTTTTCTTTCGAATTATTTCCAACCTTAAATCCTTCATACGGATTTTGGGTCATGAAACCTGTTTTCAGCGATTTTTCAATTTCTTCCATCAACTCTTCAATTGAGCCGATACAGATTTCTTCGGAGCCGTCTTCTGTCCTCCAAATAGGAAGTGGTGTTCCCCAAAAACGTGAACGACTGAGATTCCAGTCAACAAGATTTTCAAGCCAGTTACCGAAACGCCCGGTTCCTGTTGATTGTGGTTTCCAGTTGATGGTGTTGTTCAGTTCCACCATTTTATCTTTTACGGCTGTAGTTTTTATAAACCACGAATCAAGCGGATAATATAAAATCGGCTTGTCGGTTCGCCAGCAATGGGGATAACTATGTGTGTGCTTTTCAATTTTAAAAGCTTTGTTTTCAAGTTTCAGCATCACCGAAATATCAACATCAACTGTATTGTCTTTTTCGGTTAGCTGCTCATCGTATTCGTTTTTCACATAACGACCTGCAAATTCTTCATATTTTTCGATATTCACATTTGCGGCAACAAATTCTTCCGCCATGTTCTGAACAAGAAAAAACCGCCCTGTTTTATCAACAAGCGCCTGATTTTTGCCCTCTTTGTCAACAACAATTAATGGCGAAATTCCATTTTGTTTTGCTACCCTGTCATCATCGGCGCCAAAAGTTGGTGCAATGTGTACGATTCCGGTTCCGTCTTCGGTGGTTACAAAATCGCCGGTAATTACCTCAAAGGCTTTCCCGTTTGGTTTTACCCATTCAATTAATTGTTCGTACTGAATGCCGGCCAATTCGGTGCCTTTGTATTCGCCTGTAATTTTGTACGGAATATTTTTATCTCCAGGTTTATATTCTTCAAAAGAAAGCTCTGCATTTTTAGGGTTGAAATGAGCGCTGAATAAATCTTTCGCCAAAATAAGTGTTCCGGGAATTCCGGTATAAGGATTAAAGGTTTTGACCCTGACATATTTTATGCCGGGACCAACGCACAGCGCTGTGTTTGATGGCAAAGTCCAGGGCGTGGTAGTCCAGGCCAAAAACGAAACATCAGTATCAGTTCCTTCAAACAGAAATTCAGATTTATTGTTGCGGATAGCTTTAAACTGCGCAACTGCTGTCGTGTCTTTTACATCGCGGTAACTACCGGGCTGATTGATTTCGTGGGAACTTAACCCGGTTCCGGCAGCAGGTGAATAGGGCTGGATAGTGTAACCTTTATACATCAAACCCTTTTTGTAAATCTGTTTCAGCAACCACCAAACCGTTTCGATATAACGGTTGTCGTAGGTTACATAAGGGTCGTCCATATTAACCCAGTAACCCATTATACGAGTAAGTTCCTCCCACTCGCGTGTGTATTTCATTACCTCCTTGCGGCAGGCGTTGTTATATTCTTCAACCGAAATTTTTGT
>DAOPKR010000027.1:0-8129 GCA_035391305.1 Draconibacterium sp. | reverse complement strand
GTGGAAATACTTTTGTGAAAAGTATCGTCATCCTGCCACCTTTTTAATACATCCTTATTGATCTGCGAAAGATCCAATTGCTTATATTCCTGAAACTTATTACTCATAACAATCTGAAATTCTACTCTATCTTTAAAAAAATATGCAAATATATGATTTTTTTCAGGGCGGGGATTGGAATCAGTATTTGAACTATTACTTTGAATTTAGTTTGCGTTTATTATTTAGTGTTAAATTCCAATTGGGCAACGATAAAATAAAATACCTAACTTTACAATCAAAGCTATAACCGATTGTAATACCATATAAATCAATCAATTTATGAAAAACATAATCACTATCTTTATCATTATTTTTATATTAATACAATTTCTTTCTGGTTGTAAACCACCGGTCGAAAAACAAAAACCCAATATTCTGTTTGCTATTGCCGACGATGCTTCGTGGAAACATTTTGGCGCTTATGGCTGCGACTGGGTAAAGACACCAGCCTTCGACAGGGTTGCTGCTGAAGGAATTCTGTTTACACGCGCCTACACGCCCAATGCAAAATGCGCCCCTTCGCGGTCGTGCATTTTAACGGGCCGAAACAGCTGGCAACTTGAAGAAGCCGCCAACCACTCCCCGCTTTTCCCCGCAAAATTTAAAACTTATGCCGAAGCGCTGGCCGAAAACGGCTATTTTGTCGGAAGCGTTGCCAAAGGCTGGGCACCGGGAGATCCGGGCGAAACAAACGGTGTAAAACGACAACTGACAGGACCAAAATTCGATGAACACAAAACCGAACCGCCGGCAAAATACATTTCGAACAATGATTATTCGAAAAACTTTGAAGCTTTTCTGGAAGCACGGCCTGCCGGACAACCATTTTGCTTTTGGTATGGAAGCACCGAACCTCACCGCGAATACGAGTTTGGAGTTGGCGAAAAACTTGGTGGTAAAAACATTGATGAAATTGATGAGGTACCCGCTTTTTGGCCCGATGTTGATACAATTCGTAAAGACATGCTCGATTATGCCTTCGAGATTGAATATTTCGACAGCCACCTGCAAAAAATGCTTCAAAAACTCGAAGAAATCGGAGAACTTGAAAATACAATTGTAATTGTTACGGCAGATAACGGAATGCCATTTCCAAGAATTAAAGGCCAGGTTTATGAATATTCGAACCATTTGCCACTTGCAATTATGTGGCCCAACGGTATTAAAAATCCGGGGCGTGTGGTTAACGATTTTGTCAATTTTACCGACTTTGCGCCAACCTGGCTCGAAGTCGCAGGACTAACAACCGAAAATACAGGAATGCAACCTGTTACAGGAAAAAGCCTAACCGATATTTTCAATTCAGAAAAAGAAGGGATTGTTAATTCAACACGCAATTTTGTACTTGTCGGAAAGGAACGTCATGATGTTGGCCGCCCCAACGACCAGGGTTACCCTGTGCGCGGTATTATAAAAGATGAATTTCTTTATCTGCGGAATTTCCACCCCGAACGATGGCCATCAGGAAACCCTGAAACAGGTTACCTCAACTGCGATGGCAGCCCGGCTAAAACCTTTATTCTCGACACCCGCCGCAAAAAAGGAAATTGGGAATACTGGCAGCTTAATTTCGGAAAACGTGTTCCTGAAGAACTGTACAATATTGTGGATGATCCGTATTGCATGAAGAATTTGATTGGCGTAAAAGATTATGCTGAACTGAAATTGATCCTGGAAACCGAAATGGTTCAAAAACTTACGGAACAGGGCGACCCACGAATTTACGGAGAAGGAAATATCTTCGAAAACTATCCATATCAGGGCGAAGTACAGAATTATTACAACCGTTACATGGCTGGCGAAAAGGTAAAAGCTGGCTGGGTTAATGATTCGGATTATGAAAGTAATTTAACTGGATTTTAAGGTTTACAACCCGGCTTTCAAGAATTGAAATTATCATTTGTTTTATATAATACCCTTAGTCAATTGTTTCAATAAATTGTTTGGCTGTCATGGTTGGTAGTTTTGAATTCTTAAAATCTTTAAGATTCCTTGTAATTATAAACTCCTGTCCGTTCTCCATAGCCGTAAAATATTGCAGCCCATCCTCAAAATCTGAGAAGTTCTCATCATTCAAAGCCAATCCAATAATTTTATCGTCAAGAGATAATGTTTTTACAATCAATCTAAGTTTTCTCAAAATTAACTTTGCATTTTTCGAATCCATTTGCTGGGTTAAAATATAGCTTGTATTTGCTATTGTTAAAGATGATACTGATAATTCAATTTGCTTTTTATCGGCCAATGAAAACAGTGTTGCAGCATCTTCAAAGAAAGGTAAGCGTCGTGCCAATAAATCAATCACAATATTGGTGTCAACATAAAGCTTTTTCATTTATACTTTTCTGCCAAAAAATTACGATACTCCTTTTTATAATCAAAGTCGGAAGGCAAATCAATTACACCAGTCAAACTCTCAACAAGTGGAGTAATTGAAATCTTGTCCCCATCCTCCTTTTGCCTGGTTAAGCTGTCGAGATAAGATTCTATCATTTTTGAAAGGCTTATTTTATGGCTACTTGCATAAATTTTAGCTCTCTCGATAACATTATCATTTAATCTTAAAGTTAATTTGGTTTCCATAACACTAAATAAATTACGTACAAATATAATAATTCAATACGTCACACACAATCAATATCCTTCAAAACTTAAAAGAGGCTTAAAAGACAAATCGATTTTGATTTTTAAATTTAATATACAAATGATGAACCATGCTGAATAATATTATCACAAAATAGAAATCATTCCATTTGTTAAGATAATACAAACTCCTGCAAAAATTCAATCAAACAAACACAGGATACAATTGTCATATTTGTATCTCAAATTAACCTGATATGAAACGATTTTTTGAAGTAACAAATCCTGATTTTACTAAAAGCCCGTTGACGGGAATGACCAAACAACATTATATCGAACTGGCAAAGTACTTATTGGAAAGGGCATTTGCACATGTTAAATCCGTTGATGACCCAATTTCGTTTCCAATTGTGCCGGGGAAAACCTACCCGCAGCCCAATTCACCCGACTGGCGTTACCGTTCGGCTGAATTCGAAGCGCTGGAAAGAACTTTTACACTTGCCGGCCCGCTCATTCATATCGATCCGAAAACTGAAATTAAAGGAATAAACCTGCACGATTATTACAGTTTGCATATTTACAATGCACTAACCCCAGGTCATGCAAATTCGTTGCCGCTGCCCGAAGAATTGCCCGATTCAACCTATCAATATACCTGCGAATTTGGCGGATTGTTTAAAACTTTATTATTAATGCCCGATACCATTTGGACAAGCTATTCAGAAGAGCAAAAAAATGAAATGGTTGTTACAATTTCAAAATGGGGGCACCACCGTACCACACAAAACAACTGGCGCATTTTCAACATTATTACACTTTCATTTCTGAAAAAATATGGTTACAAGATTGATGACGACCTGCTGAAAAGCCATTTGTTGTGGGTTGCTTCCTACCATTCGGGAAATGGCTGGTATCTCGAACAAACCTACAACTATTATTCAATCAGCCTTTTTATAGTTTACACAACAATCTGGAACCGCACTTTTGGCGATGAATTTTATCCTGAAATTGCTGCAATCATCGAAAAATCGGCACAGAAATTAATGGAATCGCTCACCGGCTTTTTTGGCCGCGACGGATATATAAATATGTGGTCGCGCAGCATTTGCTACCGTACCTGGGTTTCAGGCGCATTTCCCGTTGCTTTTATGCTGAACGATAAAACGCTGCTTGATCCGGGTTTGGCGCGTCGGCTTTGTTCAGGTTCGTTGCTCCAGTTTGTTACCCGCGAAGAATTTTATGATAATGAAATACCCAGTTTGGGATTTTACGGACAAAAGGAATATATGGTGCAAAACTACAGTTGCTCGGGCAGCCCGTTTTTAATGTTCCTGCCATTTATTTGCCTTGCTTTACCCGATGATTCACCATTCTGGACAGCCACCGAAAATGAAGGTTTTTGGGAAGAACTGGGTTCAGAAACCCGCGAAATTGTGTTGGAGAATCCGGGCCTTGTTTTGGCCAATCACGGTAAAACAGGAACTTCTGAAATCATTCCAGGCAAAGTTTATTATGATGATCCCAACTATTCGAAATTGATATACAATACCCATTTCCCGTGGGAAGATCACAATCCGGCAGGCGGAACTTCGATGGAATACAGTTTCCGCAGTTTGGATCCACGAGATGTTCGGGGCGACGATGTAAATTTTTATCTTACAGGAATTGCAATTGGCAACAGTTCAGATAAAAACAGCGTTTATACCACTTCACAAAACATGATGTTTAACGGTGTTAAAAACGGGATAATTTACCGTCAGGCAATTATGCGAAAACCGCCAAACAACGGGGTTGGATATATTATCGATCTGGCAGACATAATTATTCCAGGTGGCGTAATCCGTGTTGACCGCTCGCGTTTGGCCTTTGAATATGAACTGACACTCGGGCATTTTGGGCTTCCACATTTTAAAGGCGAAAAACCTGTTATCAACCAGTTTGAAGATGCTGAAAAGAAAATTATAACAGCCGCCATTCACGGACGGCAAATTGCACTAATTACCTATCACGGCTGGGACGAAATGTCAAGCATGGTCCACGCCAACCGAAATGCCGAAGCTGATGAAAGTACAGTGATTTACGCCCACAAAAAGCGTCTGGATAAAAACCCTGCAATGGAACTGATGATTTCGGTAATGCTACACAAAACCGACAATTCGGAATGGACCGGGGAAGAATTATCGCCGGTAAAGCAAATTGAAATTTTGGACGTAACACCCGCTGCTTCGGCTTTGGGTGCAAAAATAACATTGGCAAACAATAAATTGTACGAAGTTTATTTCGAAGAAATGGACGGTAACAGGAGGTGTTAAAAGCAGTTTTCAGATAACATTTTCTATGTACCGGTAAAATTATCGGATATTTTTCACCATGCACCGGTAATAATATCCGATATTTTCACCCATGCTTTTATTCAAGATAAATTACTTCAGAAAAACTGTAAAATTATAAACCCAAAGAATTTCACTATTTTAGGGTTCTCAAAATCTAAACAAAAAACAATGCGTAAAATCTTTCTGTTTGCGGCAATCGTAGTTTTTCTTTTTTCGTGTACCGAAGAAAAACAAGCGAAAAACGAATATCCAATTTCACCGGTCCCATTTACAAAAGTTAAAGTGAATGATAATTTCTGGTCGAAACGGATAAAAACCAACCACGATGTTACTATTCCAATTGCCATTCAAAAAAGTGAAGAGACAGGGCGTGTTGATAATTTTGCTATTGCAGGCGGACTGAAGGAAGGGGTTTTCTGCTCGCCCTACCCTTTTGATGATTCTGATATTTACAAAATAATTGAGGGTGCTGCCTACTCATTGCAAATGTTTCCCGACGAAAAAATGGAACATGTAATCGATTCGCTTATCGACCTGATAGAACTGGCACAGGAAGATGACGGTTACTTATATACAAACCGCACGATTATGGGCGAAAACGGACATGAATGGGCAGGCAAAAAACGATGGGAAAAAGTGGATGATCTGAGCCACGAATTGTATAATCTCGGTCATTTTTACGAAGCCGCAACTGCTTATTACCAGGCAACCGGCAAACGAAAAATCCTTGACATTGCCGTTAAAAGCGCTGATTTAATTGATTCGGTTTTTGGTTATGGTAAAATTGAAGACTGGCCCGGCCATCAGGAAGTAGAAATTGGGCTGGCAAAACTTTATCGTGTTACAGGCGAAAAACGTTACCTTGATTTAGCAAAGTTTTTTCTTGATGTGCGTGGAACGGGAACTGTGCATGAGCATAAAACTTACAATCAGTCACATATTCCTGTTGTGGATCAAACCGAAGCAGTTGGCCACTCGGTGCGCGCGGCTTACATGTGGTCGGGAATGGCAGATGTTGCTGCATTAACCGGCGATAAAGCGTATGTAAATGCAATTACAAAAATCTGGGAAGATGTGGTTTACAAAAAACTCTACATTACCGGCGGAATTGGCGCCGAAGGCGGACATGAAGGTTTTGGCGGTCCTTACGAATTGCCCAACATGCGCGCCTACTGCGAAACATGCGCCGCAATTGCCAATGTTTTCTGGAATCACCGAATGTTTTTAATGACAGGCGATGCAAAATATATCGATGTGCTTGAACGCTCGCTGTACAACAATGTACTTTCAGGTGTTTCCATCAGCGGCGACCATTTTTTCTATCCAAATCCGCTTGAATCAATTGGCCAGCACCAACGTAGCGAGTGGTTTGGATGTGCCTGCTGCCCGTCAAACCTTTCGCGGTTTATTCCTTCGATGCCCAACTATATTTATGCACAAAAAGACGACAAAATTTATGTTAAT
Organism: Draconibacterium sp.; assembly: GCA_035391305.1. Lineage (GTDB taxonomy): Bacteria > Bacteroidota > Bacteroidia > Bacteroidales > Prolixibacteraceae > Draconibacterium. The sequence continues at coordinate 1,707 of DAOPKR010000027.1, read as the reverse complement.
CTCTTTGTCCCCAGTTCTACTACTTTCGAAATTGAAAACAAAAAATTTGAAATCACCCAAACCGGTGATATGCCCTGGAACGGAAATATTTCGATAACTGTTCAGCCTGAGAAACCGGTAAAATCAAAACTTTTTATCCGCATTCCAGGCTGGGCTTCGGAAAACCCGCTGCCGGGTGATTTGTATTCCTTTCTTGAAAAACCATCATCAAAACCGGTTTTTAAAGTGAATGGAGAAGAAGTAAATCCGAAGTTTGAAAACGGATATGCGGTAGTTTCGAAAACATGGAAACCCGGCGATTTGGTTGAGATAGGTTTTCCTTTTGAAATCAGAAAGATTAAAGCAAATGAAAATATTGAAGACGACCGCGGGAAAATGGCCTTGCAACTGGGGCCGATTGTTTATTGCGCCGAGTGGCCTGATTTTGAAGATCATGATATTTTGAGCTTGATTTTACCTGAAAACACAAATCTTTCATCAAAATTTCAAGCTGCTTTGCTTGGCGGTGTGAATGTTATTTCAGGAGATGCCGAAGGTGCCGAAAAAGTTGAAAGTTCAGCAGAAATTAAAACATCACCACGAGAATTTACAGCAATTCCGTATTATTCATGGGCACATCGTGGTCAGGGACAAATGGCGGTCTGGATTCCAACAACAAAGGAATCAACACGCCCAAAACCGTTTCCGACAATTGCTTCGAAAAGCATGGTGGAAGCATCTTTGTTTACCAATTCAATATCGGGAATAAACGATCAACTGTTGCCTGAGAACTCTGCTGACAAAACAAATGCCTTGTATCACTGGTGGCCTCGCAAAGATGAAACCCACTGGATAGTTTACAATTTTGAAAAACCTACCCGCGTTTCTGAAACCGAAGTTTATTGGCTGAAAGACATTCCCGATGGTGGTTGCGATTTGCCTGAAAACTGGAAATTGTATTACAAAAAGGGCGAAAAATGGGTTGAAGTAAACGGCGAAACTCCTTATCCGATTATTGAAGACCAAATGAATAAACTTGTTTTTGAACCGGTTACAACAACTGCCTTAAAACTGGAAGTTCAGCTTCAAAAAGAATATTCTGCGGGCTTGCACGAATGGATTGTGAACTGAGAAAATCTAATTATCAGAAGCTGAAAAGTGTGGCTTCTTATTTTCCGGTTGAGCTTTTACAAGGTTATTTCATTTTCAGCTTTCACAAAAATTGTAGCCAATTAAACCGTCATCCAGTTTAATGCAGCTTTTTCGCTTGAAAAAATCTGGAAAGTTATTCTAATTCCGATTTTGCGTAATTTTTCAATCAGCAATGTTGCATACACCACATCCAACGGTTTTGTTGTAATAAAGGAGAATTTGCAATTCATATTGAAAAAGCTAACTGTTTCATGAAAATAGTCAACAAGAACAGAAACATTATCAGTGAAGTCGATAAAATTTGCCTCCCGGATATCTACCAAAATATTGTAGGAATCATTATACTCAGGATTATGTACAACTTCATCAAAATTCTTTAAAAAATCTTCAAATTTGAAATCACCTTTAATAACATTAAAGTTAACTTTTAAATCGTGGTCTCCACGATGTTCAAATATAGAGTCCATTAAAAAACAAGGTTTATAAATCGGGGGCAATATAAAGAATTAATTCAAAGCCAAAAAATAAAAGTCAGTTCAGATTGAATTATCCAGGTTAAAATCAGATGACAAAAAC
>DAOPKR010000026.1:36019-40094 GCA_035391305.1 Draconibacterium sp. | reverse complement strand
GTCGATGAAAACTGTTTTGCTGCCTTCTTTTTCTTTCGTTTTGATATCAGTTTGCCGATTTCTTCGGAGGGCGAAAACTGCATTAAATTAAGTGAATTGGAATATGCCCGTTCTACCTGATTTTCGGTATTTAGCAAATTTGTCATGCGCTCGCTTTCAGTGTATTCATCGTCAGGCTGGGGTCTTAAATCAAATTCAATGCTTTCTATATTTTTCATTGCTTTCTCATATTCCGATTTTTCGCTTGCCGAAATATTTACCGGCCTGATATTTACAGTATCCAAATCTAATTGAACAACCGGATTTACCATTAACTGGTGCACTGAAACTAATTTTCGGATGAACGAGATATGTGAAATAATAATTGAATCGCCGGGTAAAACCAATACATCAAAAACGCCGTTATCTTTACTAACACTTTTTACAGAGCTTCTTTCATTAAAAATATAACCATCCGAAATCGGATTGTTGTTTCGGTCAACAATTTGTCCCTGAAGTAAGAATTCTTTTTCCTGTGAAAAGGAATAGTATGAAAAAAGTACAAAAACCGAAAGTATAAATTGTTTCATGGTTACAAATTGTATTTACGAAGTTCGTAAAATCGTTGAGAAATAGCTGACTAAAAAAATTAAATGATGTTAATTGGGGAATAAGCAACATTAAGCAAAACATAAAAAATGATAAAAACCAGAAGCAATTTCGATTACTTTTTTTGGCTTTTTCAGGCTTCAGATATATTCAATCATAACTTTTTTGAAAAATTTAAAGCGCAGAATCTGAACAATCCGTTTTACAACATATTTGCGTAGTTCAAGTTCGATGGGCTGTTCCGGGTCCTGATGTGCCCAGTTAATTCGTGTTCCAACAATTACGTCAATCACGTCATGTTGCAAAAGCATTTTAACAATTTCTTCGTGAGGCGAATCGCCTAAACGGGTATCACTGTCATAGTTTTCAAGCAACTCCTCAACTTTACCAAGCGTTAGTATTCCCTCCGAAATCAACTCAAAACCTTCCATTTTTGCTGCTGGCGGCAGTGCATTTTTTTCTTTTTTGATATGATGGATTTTAACTTCGATATTTAATTCCCGTGCAATAATTTCTGCAGTAGTTCCTCCGCAAATTATTTTTTTTCCCTGAAAATTTTTAATTCTGCCCACAAAATCGAAATCTTTTATTTTATAAAATGGTGGGCCGGTAATCAGCATAAATTTGCGCGGTTCCCTGAAATAAATTACTCCGCAGGTTGCATCGTCTTTCAACATAAAATTGTCGTTCATCACAGCCTGGTTAATAATTTTCCGAGCCAGTTTTGTTGCCGAAATATCTTCCATACGTTTAATCTGGCTGATGGCAAATTCTTCTATTTTGTCAAGTCCCCAGCCCATGGAATATTGATTACTTCCCAAACCAGACTGTGTTACTCCGTCCGACAAAAATATTAACCGATCTTCCTTTTGTGCAGTAAATTCGCGGCATCTCAGCAACTTTCCCAGGTTTTCTTCGCCCCTTATTTTTAATTCAGTTTCAACAGGTAGATACGATTTTCCATTTCTAATGATTAATACGCGTGGGTTATCATAATTTGTAATACGAACAAGCCGGTCGGGGTCCATTTCAATTATTGTAAAAGTAGCGTAGTTCTCTTTTCCATCGCTGCTTTTAGGCAGGGCATTCATAATTATCCGGGTTGCGATTTCGGGTTTTGTGTGCATCTTAGTGTATTTAACTGCCATAGTAGCGGTTAATGTTCCTAAAACACTGGCCTTTATTCCGTGTCCAATCCCATCACTTAAAACGAGAATGTTTCTTCCTTCACCCCGGCTCATATCCGATTGAAAAACGTCGCCACAGGCAATTTCACCTTTTGGGCGTTTTTGCTGAACGTCAATTTCTACATGAAAATCTATATTATTCGTCGTCGTCATACCGATAGGATTCAATGATTGAGTTTAGCAATTCTTCAATTTCGGCAGCATTTTCGCCCAGCAGGAATGCGATTTTTTGTACCATTTCAATATTCTGTTTGTTAATTCTCTGGGCGCGGCTGATGATTTCGTCACGCACAAGGTTGGGTGCCGACATGTCGCGAATTACTGCACCCACAATTTTATTTTTATAAAGTGTTACCACCGAGACATGAATCAATCTGTTTTGAATTTTTAAATCTCTTTCAAGTGTTTCTTCTCCCGAAATCATTACACTTGTCAGCATTTTAAAAATCACTTCGGGTACGAGCACCTGAACAGATGCATCTTTTAACCCGGGAATGGTTTGGTATAAATCCTCGGTTTCTTCACCCATTAACCGGGCAAAACTTTCATTCGAGTCAACAACTTTAAAGTTATTGTCGATAATTACAACTCCGGCACTGATTTTATGCAGCATGTATGACGAAACCTCCATTGATTCCTGCGCTTTTTCCAGATGTTTCTGCGTTTTTTTCAACTCGGTAATATCATTTATCGAACCAACAATTCCAACAACTTCGTTGTCGTTGTTGCGGATTACGGCTTTGTTTAATATTACGTTGAGGGTGCTGCCATCCAAACGTTTCATCTGGGTTTCGTAAATCTGTTCCCCCGGGTTTCGAAGTAATTCCTGATCGCGCTGAAAATAGGTTTCGGCTGTTTCCTTTGAGTGAAGATCAAAAACCGATTTTCCGATAATATTGGCTTTGGCGCGGCCCGTAAACTTTTCGTGGGCTTTGTTGCACATTTGGTAAATTCCATTTGTATCGCGGTAAAATATGGGAATTGGCAGCGCATCAATTATTTTTTGATGAAATTCCGGATCATCAATATTTCCTGTTAAAAGTGAGTCTTTGTCGTAAATCATAACTTCATTATTAAAGTAAACAGAAGGGTGAAAATTAATGAAATATCTGCTGTGTTTCAACAAATTTTATATGTTTAATAAATAGTTATTATCTGCAGAAAAATCATATTTTAAATGAAGTCTGAAACTATCTTTGTACAAAATAAACTTCTCTGTTTAAAACAATAATTCTGAAAAGTGAAGATAAAAGAGCTTCTCCAATTAACCGAAGGTCAGACTGTTGCCGGTAAAACGGTTGAACATGTTGAAATTGAAAGGGCTTTTAGTTCCGATTTAATGAGCGACGTTTTAACACTCGATGACCATCATATAGTTTTAATTACCGGATTAGCAAATGTTCAGTTAATCAGAACTGTTGAAATGGCCGATGTTCCGGTAGTACTACTATGTCGCAATAAAAAAGCAACTGCTGAAATGATTGACCTTGCTGATGAAATTGGGATTATACTCATTGAAACACCTTTCTCAATTTTTAGGGCCAGCGGGGTTCTATATCAAAATGGGTTAAAACCTTTGTATTAATGGCTGAAACTCTTGAATTCAATATTAAAGGTGGCGATTTCAATCAGGCTGGCAGAGCTTCGAGCAAAATAAAAAAGAAATTGAAACAGATGGGTGTTGAAGACGTAACTGTTAAACGAATTGTTGTGGCAAGTTATGAGGCCGAATTAAATGTGGTAGCCCACGCCAGCAACGGAAAACTCACCGCCATTTTTGAACCTGATTTTATTATGGTTAATGTAACCGATTCGGGGCCTGGTATCGAAAATATTGATTTGGCAATGGAAGCAGGTTTTTCCACCGCAACAAAAAGAGTTCGTGAAATGGGATTTGGCGCCGGAATGGGCTTGCCAAACATAAAGAAAAACACCGACAAACTTGAAATCACAAGTAAGGTAGGAGAGGGAACTAAACTTGAAATGGTTATTTATTATTGATTGATGATTAATTTTTAAGAAAAGGAGGTCATTGTGAAAGTTGCTGAATTGGTCGAAAAATTTGAGTTAACAGTATTTTCAGGTGAAGCTGGTTTGCAGAATGAAATTTCGGGCGGCTACGTTTCAGATTTACTGAGTGACGTAATGGGCTTTGCCCGCGAAAACCAGGTTTGGATGACATTGCAAACGCACCAAAATGTAGTCGCGATTGCTTCCTTAAAAGATTTAGCTGCCGTTATTATTGTGAAAGATTTGCAACCTGATCCCGAAACAGTGAGCCACAGCGAAGAAGAAGGAAT
>DAOPKR010000026.1:30190-35919 GCA_035391305.1 Draconibacterium sp. | reverse complement strand
AAGGACTGCAAATTATTGGTATTACCGATCACAACTCAACTAAAAATGCTTTGTTAGTCAGGCAACTGGCGCAAAACGCGGGAATTTTTGTTTTAACCGGCGCTGAAGTAACTACAAAAGAAGAGGTTCATTGTCTCGCATTTTTCGAATTTGAAAATCAACTTAACCGGTTTCAGCAATTTTTAGACGAAAAAATTATTTTCATTCTCAATCCCGACGGACATTTTGGATATCAACCTGTTGTTGACGAAAATGATTTTATTATCGAATTGATACCTAATTATCTTCCTGCAGCTTTAAACTCATCAATACATGAAATTCGGCAGAAAGTGGAAGAGTTAAACGGTATTTTTATACCTGCGCATGTAGATCGGCCGTCAAACGGTTTATTTGGTCAACTCGGATTTATTCCGCCCGGTTTAAAGTTCGATGCAATGGGAATTTCTCCAAACAGTTCAGAAAAACATGTTCAACAACATTATTTTTTACCTGAAGAAATTGCACTTATCCGCAATTCCGATGCCCATTATCTCAATCAAATTGGCGAAATTTACACTGTGTTTAATATGGAAGAACTTACTTTTCAGGAAATAAAAATGGCGTTAAACAGAAAGTATGGCAGATTTGTACAACTGGTTGAATGAATGAAGATAAGTAGGGATTAGTAGAAGGTTAAAATGAAAATGGACCATATTTTTTTCTTGATTCCTGAGTCTTAAAATCTTGTGTCACTCATTATGAAAACACTTTCTGACCACATTCTCGATATTATTCAAAATTCAATACGCGCTGGCGCTACATTGATTGAAATCATGGTTGAAGAGAATAAAATGAATGACATTTGTATTTTACAAATTAGTGATAATGGTTGCGGAATGGATAAAAAGACGATGGAGCAGGCAACCGACCCGTTCTTTACAACAAGAAAAACCCGGAGAGTTGGACTCGGTTTGCCATTATTAAAACAAAATGCTGAAAGGGCAAACGGCAAATTCATCATAACTTCGGAAGTGAACAAAGGTACAACTGTAAAGGCAGTTTTTCAGTATTCCAATGTTGACAGGCCTGAACCGGGTGATATTTGGAATACAATTTATTTTACGATGCTGGGCAACGAAAATCTGGAACTGAAATACGAACACAGAACAAACAAGGGTAGCTTTAAATTCAGTTCAGCAGAAATAAAAAGCAATATTGAAGGGGTTTCGATGCAACAAGCCGAAATAAGAACCGCGATAATTGATTTTATAAAAAGCAACATAAAAAACATTCAATAAACCGTTTAACCAAAAAATTCTGACCATGTCAAAAATCACGTCTTTGGCCGATTTAAAAAGGATAAAGGAGGAAGTACAGTCAAAAATTAAACTCCGTGAAAACAGTGATAACCCCGAACAGTTAGTGCAGATAAAAGTGGGAATGGCTACCTGCGGAATTGCTTCGGGAGCAAAGGAAATTTTAAAGTATTTTGTGGAAGAGCTGGAACAGCAAGCTGTTGATGCAATTGTTACGCAAACCGGCTGCATGGGTTATTGCTATGCCGAACCAACTGTTGAGGTTATTTTGCCAAACAGTGAACCCGTGGTTTTTGGCTTTGTAAACAAACACAAAGCCGAAGAAATAATTGATACTTACATTAAAAAAGGAAAGTTGATTGACGGAATTATCCCAATTACTTTTAAAACAATTGACGAATAAACGCTTCAGATTTTGAATGCTGAACTTTAAACTTTAAACTCAAAACTATGGCCGATTACAGAATGCATATTTTAATTTGCGGAGGTACCGGTTGCAAAGCCTCTGAAAGCAACGGGATCAAAGAAAAACTAAACTACTTTATCAGTGAATTTGATTTGGAAGACGAAGTTCAGGTGGTTTTAACCGGTTGCTTTGGCTTTTGCGAAAAAGGGCCGATTGTAAAAGTGCTGCCCGACAACACTTTTTATACCGAAGTAAAACCTGCTGACGCAGAGGATATTGTAAAAGAACATATTATAAAGGGCCGTCCGTTGAAACGTTTGCTTTATAAAAACCCAAAAAACGATTACGCCGTTACTTCAGCGAATAATATTGATTTCTACAAAAAACAAATACGCATTGCACTTCGCAATTGTGGATTTATCAATCCCGAAAATATTGAAGAATACATTGGCCGCGATGGTTACCAGGCACTTGGCAAATGTTTAACTGAATTTACACCGGTTGAAACCATCAGCGAAATTAAAGAATCGGGATTGCGTGGACGTGGTGGTGGCGGTTTTCCTACCGGGTTGAAATGGGAAATTACAAGAAATGTTACAGCTGATAAAAAATATGTGGTTTGTAATGCCGATGAAGGTGATCCCGGGGCATTTATGGATCGCTCAATCCTTGAAGGCGACCCGCATTCAGTAATCGAGGCGATGGCAATTTGTGGATATTGCATTGGTTCCGACACTGGTTTGGTTTATATCCGTGCCGAATATCCGTTGGCCATAGAGAGGTTAAAAATCGCTATTAATCAGGCTGAAGAATATGGTTTGCTGGGTGACAATATTTTAGGAACCGGGTTCAGCTTTAAAATAGAATTGCGTTATGGTGCAGGCGCTTTTGTTTGTGGTGAAGAAACAGCACTTATTCATTCAATGGAGGGTTTGCGCGGAGAACCAACTGTAAAACCGCCATTTCCGTCGGTTTCGGGTTACATGGGAAAACCAACAAACGTGAACAATGTGGAAACTTTTGCCAATATTCCTGTGATAATAAATAAAGGCGCCGGTTGGTTTAATAAAATCGGTACCGAAAAATCAAAAGGAACAAAAGTTTTTGCATTGGCCGGAAAAATCAATAACGTGGGTTTGATTGAAGTGCCAATGGGAACAACTCTCCGCGAAGTAATTTACGATATTGGCGGAGGAATTAAAGACGGTAAAGAATTTAAATCAGTACAAACCGGTGGTCCTTCGGGAGGCTGTTTAACCAAAAAATTTCTGGATACGCCAATTGATTATGAAAATCTTGTTGCCGCAGGTTCCATGATGGGATCGGGTGGAATGATTGTGATGGATGAAGACGATTGCATGGTTTCAATCGCAAAATTCTATCTTGAATTTACCTTGGAAGAATCGTGCGGAAAGTGCAGCCCATGCCGCATTGGAAACAAGCGGCTGCATGAAATACTGGACAGGATTACCCAGGGAAACGGCGATTTGGAAGATATTGAAAGGTTGAAAGTGCTGAGCAATGTAATTAAAGATACTTCGCTTTGCGGATTGGGACAATCATCGCCAAATCCTGTGCTTTCAACCATTGCCAATTTTGAGGATGAATACCTCGCTCACGTTCTGGAAGGAAAATGCCCTGCTGGGCAGTGTAAATCTCTTGTTCATTATGTAATAAACGAGGAATTGTGCAATGGTTGCACCCTGTGTTTCCGCAATTGTCCGGTTGGAGCAATAACAGGAGAACGCCGGGTTGCCCATTTTATCGACCAGTCATTATGTATTAAGTGCGGCGTGTGTTTCGAGAAATGTAAGTTCAATGCAATCAGGGTAAACTAAAGAAAAATGGAAGTAATAAATCTTATAATCGATAATAAACCGGTAGTTGTTAAAAAGGGAACTACCATTTTGGAGGCGGCAAAAGGAATTGGAGTTCATATTCCAACGCTTTGTCATATGAAACTCGACGACCTGAATATTGAAAATAAACCCGGTGGTTGCCGCATTTGTGTTGTTGAAGTTGACGGACGCCGGAACCTTGCACCAGCGTGTTGTACTGATGTTTTTGAAGGAATGAATGTAAGCACACACTCAATCAGGGCAATTAATGCACGAAGAACTGTTATGGAACTTATTCTTTCCGACCATCCGGCGGATTGTTTGATTTGTGCAAAATCTGGCAATTGTGATTTGCAGAATATGGCTCACAACCTGGGAATCAGGAAAATCCATTACCAGGGAGAACAATCGCACTACCGCGAAGATACTTCGCCTGCAATTATCCGCGAGGTAGATAAGTGTATCATGTGCCGCCGCTGCGAAATGATGTGTAATGAAGTACAGACAGTTGGCGTTCTTTCGGCAATAAACCGTGGTTTTAACTCAGTTGTCGCTCCGGCATTCGAAATGAATCTCGACCACTCGGTTTGTACTTATTGCGGCCAGTGTGTTGCAGTTTGTCCAACAGGCGCTTTAACCGAAGTTGATGAAACGGGTAAAGTTGTGCGCGCGCTTTCCGATTCAGCAAAAACTGTAATTGTTCAAACAGCTCCTGCAGTTCGCGCAGCTTTGGGTGAAGAGTTTGGATACGAAGCAGGTACACTGGTTACCGGAAAACTGGTTGCTGCTTTGCGACGTTTGGGTTTCGATTATGTTTTCGATACCGATTTTGCCGCCGACCTCACAATTATGGAAGAAGGTACCGAAATGCTCAACCGTTTAGGGAAACATTTGGTGGGTGATAAAAATGTGAAACTTCCTATTTTAACTTCTTGCTGCCCGGCCTGGGTGAAATTTTTTGAGCATCAATTCCCCGAAATGAAAGATATTCCTTCAACAGCGCGTTCGCCGCAACAAATGTTTGGTTCTATAGCAAAGACTTATTTTGCTGATAAACTTGGCATTAAACGCGAAGATTTGGTTGTAGTATCAATAATGCCCTGCGTGGCAAAAAAATATGAATGTGGACGCGATGAATTTAAAACAAATAACAACCCGGATGTTGATTTTGCAATAACAACACGCGAGCTGGCTGCTTTAATTAAAATATCGAATATAAATTTCAATACACTTCCAAATGAAGAATATGATAACCCACTGGGAGAATCAACCGGTGCAGCCGTAATTTTTGGGACTACAGGTGGTGTTATTGAAGCTGCGGTTAGGACAGCTTATGAACTACATACAAAAAAGGAATTGCCACGTTTGAATTTCGATGAGTTGCGCGGCATGGAAGGAATTCGAAAGGCAACAATCGATTTCGACGGAACACCAATAAATATTGGTATTGCACACGGACTTGGGAATGCACGCAAACTGCTTGAAGAAATACAGGCCGGTAAAAGTGAGTTTCATGCCATTGAAATTATGAGTTGTCCGGGCGGTTGCATCGGTGGTGGAGGACAGCCTTATCATCATGGAAATGCTGAAATACTGAAAAAACGGCAACGCGCAATTTACCAGGAAGACACAAAAAAATCGATCCGTAAATCGCATGAAAACCCATATATCATTCAGCTTTACAAAGAGTTCCTTGGTAAACCGATGAGTGAAAAAGCACATCATTTGCTGCACACGGCTTATTTCGACAGAACGGAGTGAGAAGGAAAGTAGGCAATAATTATAGTGAACAAAATAAGACTGTCATTAGTCAGTGGTCATTGGAAAGAAATCAAAATAGTAATGGGTTACAAAGAAAACGGTTATTAAGATTAACTGAAAAACTGGACCGAAGAATGTAGAAAAGCATTTTGTGGATATTTGATTAGTTGGAAAAATCTTAAAATTGTATAATATGAAATTGGAAGATTTGGTAGTTTATCAGTTGGCAATGGAAATTGGTGATGAAATATATTTTCTGATTGACGAATGGGAAAGTTTTGCAAAATGGACTACTGGAAAACAACTCATTGAAGCGGCTGATTCAATCGCAGCAAATATCAGCGAAGGATATGGCCGATTCTATTACAAGGAAAATCGGCAATTTCAATATTATTCTCGTGGCTCTCAATCCGAAACAAAAACCTGGCT
>DAOPKR010000026.1:14411-30090 GCA_035391305.1 Draconibacterium sp. | reverse complement strand
ATCGGCAATTTCAATATTATTCTCGTGGCTCTCAATCCGAAACAAAAACCTGGCTAACAAAAGCCTTTAAACGGAAACTAATTGACGAAATAAAATATAATGAGTTGTACGAAAAACTTGAAGAGCTTGGCAAACGCCATAACAATTATATAAAATCAATTGGTATAAACCCAAATGACCAATGACCAATGACTAATGACTAATGACCAGTGACCAAAGACCAATGACTAATGACCAGTGACTAATGACCAATGACAGTTTATTATAAAACAGATATTTAACATTCAAAACAATATTTAATTCAATGCAATTATGCCAAAAATAAAACTATCTGAAAATACGGTTCAAACCATAAAAAATGTTTGTGCAGAGTTTAACAACAAAGAGAGTGAATTGATTAATGTTTTGCACAAAGTACAGGGTAAACTTGGTTATCTGCCAGCCGAAGTGCAGGAAGTAATTGCAAAAGGATTGAACACTTCTGTTGCAAGAGTTTACGGAGTGGTTACTTTTTACAGCTATTTTACAATGATTCCGCGCGGTGAATTTCCCATTTCAATTTGTATGGGTACGGCGTGTTATGTGCGTGGGGCAGAACAGGTTTTGAGTGAATTTAAACGGCAATTAAAAGTGGAAGTTGGCGAATCAACACCCGATGGAAAATTCTCACTTAACTGTCTGCGCTGTGTTGGCGCTTGCGGCCTGGCGCCTGTTGTTACTATCGGAGAAAAGGTTTTTGGAAGGGTGGCTCCAACACAGGTAAAGGAAATTATTGCTGAATACAGGCAGGGTTGTGCCGGCGAAAATGCAAAATCGGCATAACCAATTTCTGAATTCAGGTTTTATTACTGAACCTTTTATCACAAATATCAAAATAGTTGCCTGATATGTGATTCCTGAAACCTGAAACCTGAAACCTGATACTAAACTCCTATTACTCAATTCCAATTACTCCATTCGAAAATATTCTGACCATTTGTTTCTCAAATAGTCAGGTTGCAATTTGCCCTAATTCTAAATAAATAATCACTCTTTGATAAGTTTGTTTTCTTTGTATCTTGTGAGGCAAAACCAAGATTAAAAACCTAAAATATGTGGCTTTTTGGTCTTTATGCAAATAAACGTGGTAATCAAATCGGGATTGAAGAATTCAAGGGGATATTTCAAAATCTTTTTCCTGAACTTTGTATTTATGCATCGAAATTTGTTGGTGATTTTGATACCTCAAAGGATATAGTTCACGACGTTTTAACTCAATTCTGGGAAGAAAACGAAAAACTTCAGCATAAAAATCTTGTAAAACCTTACTTGTATAAAGCCGTAAAAAACCGCGCATTAAATTACAGCAAACGCGAAAAACGAAAATCGAGGCTGGATGAAATATTCGATTTGCAAAACGCCGATCATGATTTGGCTGATGACAACGATACAATTTCTTCATTATCTTTTGAAAACCTGCAAATTGATTTGGAAAAGGCAGTTTGTGAATTACCTGAGCAACGTCAGATAATTTTCAGGATGAGCCGTTTTCAGCAAATGAAACATAAAGAAATTGCTGCTGAATTGAATCTTTCGCCCAAAACTGTGGAAACACAAATCTACAGATCACTGGTTTTTTTACAGGGGAAATTGCGGCATTATCTGAAAGACAGGTAGTTTGGTTCGCTGGAATGGAAGTTATTAACCTCTGTAATGTAAATTACAACTGCAAACTTCGAAATCCCTAAAAAAAAATCGAATTCATTGTAAGTGATTTTTCCTTTTTAGTTTCCTTACATAAAAACCCGGGGTAATGGAAGAGAAAATTAAATCACTGTTTATTTCATATCTGGAAAAAAATATTTCCAGACAGGAAGAAGAATACCTGATAAAGTGGATAAAGGAAAATCCGGAATTTCTTAAAGAATTGAATGAAATCCGAGTTTTGTGGAATCTGTCGGAAATATCCGGTAAAATCGATAATAAACATTTAGCAAACGAATGGGATTTGTTTTTACAAAGGATTGAAAAAGGAAAAGCAGTTCAACTAAAAACCAGGTTTGGGTTTAAGTATTGGTTACCCCGGATAGCTGCTATTTTCATACTCGGGGCAGTTATTTCGGCTGCAATTACATATACCATTTTAAGTTTTGATAACAGCAATTTGGTTTATCAGGAAATAAACACTCCTGCCGGTTCCAAATCGAAAATTACCTTACCCGACGGTTCTTCAGTGTGGTTAAATGCAGGAAGCAGTCTGCGCTATTCAAATCAATTTGGTAAAAAGGAACGTGAAATATCATTGGTTGGCGAGGCATTTTTTGAAGTGGCCAAAAACAGGTCAAAAGTTTTTATAGTACATGCTCATGATTTAAGTATTAAAGCTTACGGCACAACTTTTAACGTAAAATCTTATCCGGAGGAAAATACGGTGGAAGCAACTTTAATTGAAGGTAGTATTGGAGTGAACAGGAACGGATTGAACAGGAATTCAAAAGATGAAATAATGCTTGAACCCAATCAGCGCGTGGTTTACTACAAATCTTCAAATAAAACTGTGAAGGAATCGGCCGAAGAAATAGAATCAAAACCTGAAACGACACAGCCTGAAGGTAGCAATAAACAACTGACTTACATGATTTCCAGGGGAATAGATACTATGCCTTTTACTTCGTGGAAAGAAGGAACACTTATAATTTCAAGTGAAACCCTTGCTGAATTAGCGGTTAAACTGGAAAGAAAATATGATGTAAACATTCAGTTTGAAAATGAAGCATTAAAGCAAATAAAATTTTCGGGATCACTTAAAAATGAAACTGTTGAACAGGTAATTGAAGCAATTGGAATTGCCGCCCACATTGATTATGAGATTGAAGAAAGAGAAATTAAATTTAAAGAAAAGACTAACTAAAACTAGTGTCGGTTAAGTTGAAAATCAGATAAAACTAAAACTTATGAAAGTAAAATTACTGCTGTTTATTTGCTGGATATTGTTTGCAGAACAGATTTTTGCACAAAATGGAAAAATCAGTCTCAATATTCAGAATTTGACTTTAAAAGAGGCTTTTAAAACCATTCAGGAAAAAAGTGGTTACAGGTTTTTTTACAGCGACGATTTGGTCGATTTGAACAAACTAATAACCATTCAAACCGAAGAATCAACAATTGACGGGGTTATTGAAAAACTGGAAGAAAAAACAACACTTTCTTTCAGGAAAATGGAAGATAACCTGATTGTTGTTGTGCCGGCAGGCGAGAAACAACAAACCGGGAAAATTACCGGAAAAGTTACTTCGGCTACCGAACCTCAGGGTTTACCGGGAGTGAACGTAGTTATTAAAGGCACAACTACCGGGGTAATAACAGATATTAACGGCGATTACCAGATTAATGCACCCAATGAAAATGCAGTTTTGCAATTTTCATTTATTGGGTTCGAAACACTGGAAAAAAATGTTTCGGGGCAAAGTGTAATAAATGTTGTTCTGACCGAAGATATCCGTTCAATTGACGAAGTTGTTGTAACTGCTTTAAGTATTGAACGTGACAAAAACTCGCTCGGTTATTCAATAACACAGGTAGGTAACGTAGAACTTAATACGGTAAAACAAACGAACCCGATAAACTCGCTGGCAGGTAAAGTTGCAGGATTGCAAATTTCAAACACGCCTTCCGGTGTCGATGGTTCGTCACGCGTTGTGTTGCGTGGCATTTCGTCATTATCAGGCAGTAACAGGCCACTCGTTGTAATCGATGGAATTCCTGTTGAAGGAAATTCTTATGGTGGTTCAGGAATAGGTGGAGGTAAGGATATGGGTGACGCATTATCCGATATCAATCCCGAAGATATTGAATCAATGAGTGTACTGAAAGGTGCAGGCGCTGCAGCAGCCTATGGTTCGCGTGGCGCAAACGGGGTAATTCTGATAATCACAAAAAACGGTTCAAAACGCAGGGGAATTGGTGTTACGGTAAGTTCAAGTTATATTATGGAATCGCCATTGGTTTATCCTGAATTACAAAGCCAATACGGGCAGGGTGCTTTCGGGCAATATCCGACCGAGGTGGTTGCGTCAATGGCAAATATTCGGGGAGAAGAGCCCTGGATTTGGAGTTGGGGACGAAAAATGGACGGACAGTTACTTCCTGACTGGATCGATCAGCCGGTACCTTACACAGCTCAGCCAAATCCGTTTTCTACATTTTATAACACGGGTTCAAACTTTGTAAATTCAGTGGCAATTGATGGTGGAAATGAAAAAGCCTCGGTGCGTGCATCTGTCACAACTCAAAACAACAAAGGCATTTATCCGACAAATGAGATGAAAAAACAGACCATCAATTTAAGAGGTACATCGAAACTGGGAGAGAAGGTAAATGTAGATGGTAAGTTTACATATATACACAATGCTGTGGAAAACAGGCCTTATTTGGGTGAAGATGTTGCCAGTTCAAGCTGGGCTTTGTCAGTTTTACCAAGAAATGTCCCTTTACAAAGTTTATACGATAACCGCACTGATACAAATGGCCTTGAGCAGTGGGGTTGGGACAGAACGTTAGGCAACCCATACTGGGAAATGGAAAACAGACAAAATGAAGATGAAAAACACCGAATGCAGGGATTGTTCTCTGTTACTGTTGATTTTGCTGAAAACCTTAATTTAATGGCGCGTTCGGGTTTGGATTATACAAGTCGGAATGCAAAAGAATATGCTGCAAAAGGAAGTCGTGTCAACAACAATTACAAAGGAACATACGGGAATTGGATGGAAAACGCACTTGAATGGAATTCAGATTTCCTGCTCGCATTTAAACAGGATTTAACAGATGACCTGAATTTAAACCTCAGCGTTGGAGGAAACCACCGGTATAACCAGTTCAAAAGTATCTCTCAAAATGGAAGTTCATGGCGGGTTGACAACTTTTTTCATGTAAGCAATCTCGAAAACTATGGTACAAGCGAAGACTTTAATGAAAAGGAGGTAGTCTCGTTATATGGACTGGGAACACTTTCATATATAAATTACCTTTATCTCGATTTTACATACCGAAACGACTGGTCATCAACACTTCCTGCCGAAACAAATTCTTACGGGTATTATTCCGGTAACCTTAGTTTTCTGTTTACTGAAGCATTACATATCGAAAATTCATGGCTTTCGCTGGGTAAATTACGTGGTTCATACGCAAAGGTGGGAAACGACACTTCTCCTTATCAAACAATTAATTATTATTCGGTAAATCAAACAGTTCGGCCCAATCCAATGGGAAGTATGAGCAGTAAACTGGCTTTTTCCGATTTTAAGCCTGAAATTACAACCTCATGGGAATTAGGAACCAACCTGAATTTTCTGAAAAACAGAATTACACTTGATCTGGCTGTTTATTCGGGTAACTCACGTAACCAGATTATGGATGTTAAACTGGCTCCGTCAAGCGGGTTTGGCGAAATTAAACAAAACGCAGGAGAAGTAAAAAATGTTGGTTTTGAGGGTTTGATAAGTGCAACGCCGTTCGAAAATAAAAATGGATTTAGCTGGGACATTTCATTAAATTTCTCAGGAAATAAATCGGAGGTTGTTGCACTGGCTGACGGCGAAACAAAAAAGGTACTCGCAAACTCAATAAATAGTTTTGTTACTATTGAGTTGCGTCCGGGTGAACCATTTGGTTCGATTTATGGCCGTGATTATCTGAGAAATGAGAACGGGCAAAAATTAATTAGCGACGATGGCCGCGCTATTGCCGGAGAATATAAAAACCTTGGTGATATTAATCCTGATTTAATGGGAGGATTGGCCAACCATGTTACCTATAAAAATTTCAAACTGAGTTTTCTGGTTGATTTTCAACTTGGTGGCGAATTTTATTCACACGGCTTAACTTATCGCAGTTTAATGGGAACTTCTATCGAATCGCTTGAAGGACGCGATGATTATTATTCAACTCATCAGGGGCTTTTCTTTGCTGAACCGATAAAAGGAGTTATTCCAAAGGGATATGTTGAAGATGGAGTTAATGTAAATACAGGTGCTCCAAATACAGTTCCGGTTGATCCGATGATGCGGGCATTAAATACAATCTGGTTTGATAAAATTGTTTCCGATTACATTCTCGATGCTACAAATATCCGGATGCGGGAAATTACACTTGGTTATGATTTGCCTCAAAAGTTAATGGATAAAACACCATTGACAAATGTAAATATTGCGCTTGTAGGCCGAAACCTGTTTTTCTTTTATAATGCGGCAAAACATGTCGATCCCGAATCGGGATACAATGCCGGAAGCATTGGTAATGCTATCGAAGCAACTGCTTTACCGGCTACAAGAAGCTATGGATTTAATTTAACTTTCAACTTTTAATGCTGAATGATTATGAAGACTTTAGAAAAAAATATAGGAAAGTTTAAAGTGGTTATGGTAATTCTGGTGTTATTGCTAGCCATTACTGCATGCGATAAACGCTGGGAAGAAATGAATACCGACCCAAACCGAATTAGCATATTGCCCGACGAATATTTGTTTACTTCAGCCGTTTACGGCACATTCCATTCTTCAATTGACAGGCTCGATGTTGATTTTGGCGGCCAGTATTCCCACATTTGGGTATCGAGCAACTGGGTGCGTGAAGCCGATAAATATATCGATGTTAATGCACAGGGTGACATTGCTGAACGCGTGTATAATTCAATATACAACGGTCCGGTCAGAAATATAAACGAAGTTCTTATGTTAACCGGTGCCGGTGGTGAGTTCGAAAACGAAGCCCGATATGCCCAGGCATGCGTAATTGCAGTGGTAAACTTCTCGCGCCTTGCTGATTTATTTGGCGATATTCCATACTCTGAAGGTGGAATGGGTAAATACGACATTTTAAGACCAAAATATGACAGCCAGTCTGAAATATACAGTGATATGATTTCAAAATTAAAAGAGTGTATCACCGTTTTGAAAAGTGCTGCAAATGACAAAGTTTATACATCAAACGAAGACCTGATTTATGCCGGTAACCGCGAAAATTGGGTGAGGTTTGCAAATTCACTTCGCCTGAGACTGGCAATGCGTGCCCGAAATGCAGATCCGTCAAAATACAATGCTGTAATTAACGAATGCCTGGCAGAACCCCTGATTGAAACCAATTTGCAAAATGCCAGACTTGAGTGTTCTGACAGTGACAACAGCGAGCTTTATAACTCCTGGAATGATTATTATATCAGTATCTCTTCATCAACTTATGTTTTAAACTGGAGCGAGAAATTCATCAATACACTAAAAGAATCAAATGACCCCCGACTTCCGTTTTTCTCTTCAGAAAATAAAAACGGACAATTTGTGGGTATGCCAAACGGTTTAAACGATGAATATTATGCAGCGTGGAGCCGGGCAAATTCAGCAATGCCAACTGCAGAATTTTTTGCTAAAAATCAGCCTATGTTTTTAATGACCGCTTCTGAAATTTGGTTGCTTCGCGCTGAACTGGCACTCGATGGAATTGCTTCGGGTAATGCTAACGATTTGTTTCAAACCGGAATCAGGCTTGCTATGAGCCAGTGGGAAATTGATGAAACCGCGATACAGAATTTTATTTCTTCTGAAAAGGAAGCAACTTTATATGGCGATTTAAATAATTCAAAACGACAAATTGCTACGCAGTTGTGGATTTCGTTTGTGCCCAATGCTTTTGAATCGTGGTCAACCATCCGCAGAACTGGTTATCCCGAAATTCCCGTCCGCACTTCTGAATCGCTTTCAAAAGGTGTAACAAATGGTTTGATGCCCTCCCGGATTTTGTATCCCTACACGGTTGAAAAGGCTGTGAATGGAGAAAACCTGCAACAAGCTGTTACAAACATGGGCGGCGATAAAATAGATATAAAACTTTGGTGGAGCAAAAAATAAATTTTCACTAATTATAAATCAGAAATTAAATTTCAAATTAAAAAGAAAGTATTATGAAAAGATTGAGTTTTTTACTGGGAGCTACCCTCCTTTTTTCCGGAGCATTATTTTTCAATTCATGTTCCGATGATCCAATTATTCCAACACTGAATTTTATTGCTGAACCCGATGGTTATGAGGTGGCAATAACAGCAGAATCAACAGATGCATCAACATGGGTGTGGAATTATGGTGATGGTACTTCTTCAACCGCGCCTGGATCACATTCCTACACCTACAAACAATCAGGAACTTATACAATTACCGGAACTGTTACAAGTGGTGATGGAAATACAGCAATGAAAACCGTTGATGTTACAATTTCTGCTTCGCTGGAGGAAATTCTCTCGGGCGGTCCATCTGCTGCTAATGGTAAAACCTGGATTATGAATGTGAATGCTACTGCAGGAAAAGACGGTGGCGGTATTGTTGCCAATGATGTGCCAATCCATCCGCAGTTTTCACTTGTACCCGACAATGTTTTAACTTTATTCGGGCTGGGTGCCGAATATGGCGATGAATTTACTTTTAAAAGTGATGGAACTTATAAAATCGACCAGAAAAACGGACGCGCTCTTGCAGGCATTGTTTACGGAATGTTGATTGATCCAAACGTTATTCCTTCTAATGACTGGGGTAGTTTGCCATTGGCTGCAGCAAATTATACTGTTCCGGCAGGTGGAACCTGGAGCATTGACAAAGCTGATTACACCGTGAATGTATTTAACGAATTTACAGGTGCAACAGAACCTGAAGATGTGAAATTTACTTTTCCGGATAGTGATACAAAAAAAGTGGGCCGTCTGAAATTATCTGCCGGTCAGTATTTTGGTGTTCTTGATTTGTTTGCAAATCAACACCCGGCTTTGGTGATTTTAAAAGAGGTTACTCCTGAAAAAGTACATATTGCAATTGGGATGAACAGTGTACCCGATCACGCTGATAAACCTTCAATGCTGTTGCATATTACAATGGTTCCTAAAAAATAATTTCAGGTTTGAAAATAATATATCACCGGCTGTTAAATTGCCAGTGATATATTTCTTCATTTTTTCCCGAATACAAAATCATCTAACTATTCAAAAAAATGTTTAAAAGAAAAATATTGCTGATTATTACCGTTTTTGCTGTGTGTTTTTTTTCGTGCAAAACAGGCGAAAATACCAAAACTGAGAGTTTTATTACAATTGAAGGCCAAAAGTTTGTTGACCAGAAAGGCCGGCAGATTGTTTTTAACGGTATTAACTATATCAGCAAAAATCCTTCTGAAAAGTTTATAAGAGGGGTTGAACCGGAACTTTTTAGGGATTTTAAATCCTGGGGTTTTAACTGTATCCGTTTCGGGATTATCTGGGCCGGACTTGAACCTGAACCTGGAAAATACAATGAGGAATATTTAGCCGAAATAGACAAGCGAATTCAATGGGCTGCAGATAACGGAATTTATGTGTATT
This sequence comes from Draconibacterium sp., assembly GCA_035391305.1. Lineage (GTDB taxonomy): Bacteria > Bacteroidota > Bacteroidia > Bacteroidales > Prolixibacteraceae > Draconibacterium. The sequence goes on along the minus strand of DAOPKR010000026.1, from coordinate 20,717 downwards.
TGGATTTGCACCAGGATTTATATGGATCCAAATTCTCGGATGGCGCACCAGAATGGGCAACTCTGGACGAAGGACTTCCGCATTATACAGGTGCAGTTTGGAGTGATTCGTATTTAATCAGCCCCGCAGTTCAAACTGCTTTTGATAATTTCTGGAAAAACACACCAGCTTCTGATGGAGTTGGAATTCAGGATCATTATGTAAATCTGTGGAAACATCTTGCAAAAAGATATTCAAATAACACAACTGTGATTGGTTACGATATTATGAACGAACCTTTTATGGGAACTTCAGCAAACGAGGTAATGCCTTTAATGCTTGGCGCCTATGCGCAGGTTTTTGCTGAAGAAACAGGACAAACACCTCCGTCAGCCGAAGAACTTGGTGCCATTTGGGGCGATGAAAAATCAAGGATGGAAGCACTCGGTTTTATTTCAACAAAAGAAAGATATTCAAAAGTGGTTGACGCAGTTTATGAATTGAATGCAGCCTTCGAGAAAAACGAATTACAAAGTATGTATCAAAAAGCAGCTTATGCAATTCGCGAAGTTGATAAAAACCACATTCTCTTTTTAAATCACAGTTATTTTGCAAACACAGGTGTTTCAAGCGCAATCGAACCTACAAAACTGGCCGATGGTACTGTTGATCCGCTTGTTGCCTATGCTGCTCATGGTTATGATCTGGTAGTAGATACAAAAGAAGTTGACAGTCCAAGTTACCAGCGTGTTGAATTTATTTTCGATCGCATAAATGAAACCGGAAAACGAATGAATGTACCGGTTTTGGTTGGCGAGTGGGGCGCATTTCACGGTAAATCGTTAAAAATGATTGAGACCGCTCAGCAGGTTGTAAATTTATTTGAAAGCCATAATTTCAGCAACACTTACTGGAGTTATTATGATGAAATCATCAACGATCCGTATTTCAAAACGTCTATAATCAGGCCATTTCCTGAATTGATTTCTGGTAATTTGGTATCGTATGATTACAACTTCGAAACCGGTGATTTTACATGCAGCTGGGATGAAACAGCAGAAAGTGCGGAACCTACGGTCATTTATGTCCCCAATCTGCGCAACCTTTCTGAAAATGACGTGATTATAAATCCGGCTGCCGAGCAAATTGTATTTGAGTACTTCGATAAATCAAACGCCGGAAAACTATTTATTTCCCCTACTGGAAAAAATGCACTGAGAACTTTAGAATTTAAACTTCTACCTGAAAAAACTGAAGAGTTTGAAATAAAGTAGATCGATGCTGGTATCGCCTGAGGCGAGATGAATAATGGATACCGGACATTATTCCTGTTTTCGCAGTTCCTGGTTCTCCCCCTCGGGGGAGTTACAGGGGGTTTTCTACTTCTTTGCCATTTTTGAATATTTTTGCAAATAAATTTTGTGCATAATCCACGATTCAAATTTTGAAATGCTTTTTGCACCACCCAAAAATTCAGCTTCGATAAAAGCTTTGCAACCTTTTTCGAGTACCTGGCAAACCACAAAAGCTTCATCCAAATCACGTCCAATACACACCGCGCCGTGATTGGCCATTAATGCTGCAAACCTTCCGCGCAGCGCTTTCACAACGGCTTTCATCATTTTGTTGGTAGAAGGCAAAGCGTATTCAGCACAACGCACACTTGGGCCGATGATTTGCGCCAAATCGTCCAAAACAGGAGGAACTTCACGTCGGGCTGCGGCACAGGTTGATGCGTTCATTTGGTGGGTGTGAATAATGGCGTTTATCTCTTTTCTGTCGAGAAAAATTCCAGAGTGCATTTTAAATTCGGAAGAAGGTTTTGTACCGTTTTTGTTGTACGAGTTATTTTTGAAATTCACCAAAACCATATCGTCCGGTGTTACTTCATTATAAAATTTTCCGCTTGGTGTTACCAGCATTTCATTTTCGTTCACTTTCACGCTGATGTTTCCCCATGTCCTTGAAACCAAACCCTGTTCCAATAGTTTCAATCCTGCAGTTACAAGTGCTTCACGTTGTTCCAAATATTGGTTTTCCATATTATTTAACTGAATCGTTTTGAATTTGCCCGGAAATAAGTTGCTTTTAAACTCGTGTAAATGTCTTTATAGGTTTTGAAAAGTTCATCATAAATCGCCTTGTTCTCCTGTTTGGGTATAAAGGTTTTTTCTGGTTTTACAATCTTGTTCACTTCATTAAAATCAGAAAACAAACCCGATCCCACAAAGACACACATTGCTGCACCAATTGCTCCGGCCATGTTTGGCTGATTGGTTGTTATTACTGAAAGTGCGGTAATATCTGCTATAGTTTGCATCCACTGGTCGTTTTGCGAACCACCACCAATAAACCTTATTTTTTGTATTTTGAATTTGAAATCTTTTTCATAATTCTCAAATATCCAGCGCAAATTATATCCAATTCCTTCGGAAAGCGCTTTTACAAAATGGCCGCGGGTATGCTCCAAACTCAGGTTGAAAACAGTAGAACGTGTTGTTGTAGTGCTGACAGGACAGCGTTCTCCTAAAAACCAGGGGGTGATAATGAGGTGGTTTGAACCTGCCGGAACTTTTTTAGCTTCTTCATCCAAAATCGAATAAATATTTTCTTTCCCAACAGCATCCAACTCGCTTTTGTAAAACTGGTTAATGAGCCACTCCAGGTTATTTCCGGCAGATTCGGTAATTCCAATTACAAGGTTTTGGTTTGGGGCTGCACTTTGCAAACAAACAGCCCCGTTTTTGAATTTTGGTGCCCGTGCAGTAGTTACTCCTGCCCAGGCCGATGTACCAATATACGCGTGTGCTTCACCATCGCCGGTACTACCGGAACCAACAGCGGCACTTTGCGTATCATCGCAACCTCCAAATACAGGAGTATCCAAAGGCAAATTCAACTCTGCCGCAGCATTTTTAGTGAGTTTACCGGCAATATCAACCGAACGGATAAGATCAGGCAGTTTAGTTCGGTCGATATTACTTGCAATAAAAAGCAGGTGTTCCCAATCTTTTTTCCTTAAATTGAATCCGTATGAACAGGCACCGGACCATTCAGCAGCCATTTTACCTGTTGCTTTATAGCGCAGATAACCGTTAACATCAAGGAATTTATATGTGTTTTTGTAAAGTTCAGGCTCGTTTTGTTTTAACCAACGCAGCTTTGGAATCACATCTTTGCCTGTAATTTCAATACCCAGAAAAGATTTGAAAGTTGCCCGGCCACCAAACATGTTCATCATCCACTTTGCCTGCTCTTCAGCGCGGCCGTCAACCCACGAAATGTTTTTATGAAGAACGTTTCCTTTTTTATCAACCGGAATAATTCCCATGGCCTGAGTGGTAAAAACCATTCCCAGTATCTGTTCCTTATTTATAGATGCTGTTAATTCTTTTGTGTTTGTTACAACCGCATTCCAGTAATCCAGAGGTTCCTGTTCAGCCCAGCCCGGTTGTGGCAAATAGAAAGGATAGGAGTGAGTGGCCTGATTAATAATATTTCCATCGCTGTCAATCAACGCAGATTTAACACTGCTTGTGCCAACATCGTGTGCTAAAACAATATTTTTTTTCAAATTCATAAGAAAATATCCGATTTCGAATATCCAATTTCCAATATTCAACTATTCACTCCATCAATACTCCGAAACACCTTTTCAAACCGAACCAGAGCTTCATCAATAATTTCATCAGTATCTGCCATGCTTGTGTACATGCGGCTGCCGGCAAGGGTTACCAGTCCTTCTGCCATATATGCTGCTCCCATCTGTTCCATCATATGCTTTCTTGTCTTTATCTGTTTCAGTGCGGCAGGAATTGTCCAGGGCTTTGTAACATTTACATTTATAAACATGGTTCCTGATGTTTCCAAATGGCAAATAGAACCTTGATTATAAGCTACGAATGGAAGTTTGTATTTTTCAATTAAAAGCTGAAGACCTTTTGTAAGTCTGTCCCCGGCTTTTCCTGCTTTCGCGCAGGCGTTTTGTTTTTCAATTTCCATTAAAGTGTAGTATCCTGCTGCCGAGCTAAGCGGATTTGCAGCCAGAGTGCCGCCAACCATTGCTTTCTTTTTCGCACCTCCAATTCCGGCGGTAATATAAGCCATAAATTCGTCCTTTCCACCAATTCCTCCCGCTGAAGGATAACCGCCGGCAATTACTTTCCCAAATACAGTAAGATCCGGAACAACATTATAATAACCCTGTGCACCGGTTACCCCAATTCTGAATGCTGTTACTACTTCATCGAAAATCAATAGTGCACCATGTTTATTGCAAAGCTCACGTATTTTTCTGTTATAATCGAAATCTACAGGGCGGGTCCCACTTTCAGGGCCAACAGGTTCAACAATAACTGCCGCAGTTCCGCCTCGTAATTTGTTTATTTTGAGTAATCTTTCTATGGATTCGATTTTATTTGGAAATGCTTCCTGTGTATGTTTTGAATAGGATTTTGGAATTCCATGTGCTTCAAATGTTCCGGTACGCGGGATTCGGATTCCATAAACCATTTGATCGCTCCAGCCATGATAGGCGCCACCCAATTTAATGATTTTCTTTTTGCCTGTTGCAAGGCGGGCTACACGAACTGCCGCCATAACTGCTTCAGTGCCACTGCCTAACATTCTGAACTTGTCAACCCCGGGAAATCGCTTGCAAATAAACTCAGCAATTTTCATTTCATATTCATGGAACAATCCGGTTACCGGGCCGCAATCGTCAATTAATTCCTTAACTTTTTCTTTTACAGGCGGGTAATTGCTTCCCAAAACAGTTGGGCCACCTGCCTGCAAAAAATCAATGTATTTATTGCCGTCCAAATCATGTAAATATGCTCCTTCAGCTTTTGTAAAAACCAGCGGAAAAGGAAAGTTGAATGCCAAATTGTGCTGAACTCCACCCGGAATATATTTTTTTGCTTCGGTTGTCATTATTTTCGACTGACTACATTTATTTTCAAAATAATCAAGGTAATCATTCATTTTATCCGGTTTTACCGGCCGGATTGGCTGGGATAATAAATTGTCTATTTTACTGTAAATTTCCGCAACATTATGGTATTCAGAAATAGCAAACATGGTTTCCATAGATCAAATTAAAGGTTGTATGGCGAAAATAGTTTTTAGTTTCTTGAATTTCAAATTTATTTGATTTATTTTTGATTTTTGAATTTTAGTATTTAATTCAAATAATTGAAATTCAATATTTTAAATTATAATGAATTAGGGTAAAAATATGACTGACGGTCATTAAATCTATAAAAATGGGGATTAAGGAAAGAAAAATCAGGGAAAAAGAAAACCGCCGGAAGGAAATTCTTGAAACAGCGGAAAAATTGTTCTCGGGCAGGAGGGGTTTGGATGCTACAATGGATGATTTGGCATCGAAAACTGAATTGGGAAAAGGGACCTTGTATCTTTATTTTCCAAATAAGAAAAGCATTTTAATTGCCCTTGCAGAAAAAGGTATGGGACTTTTGCGAAAAAGACTTGCGCGAGCTGTTGATGATTCAAAAACAGGAATGGAACAACTGTCGGATAACGGAGACACTTTTGTTGATTTTTTAAATGATAAAAAGTTTTATGCTTTACTGATTCTGAAATTCGAAAAAACAATTGTAACAAATCCCGAAACCGGTGCCAAAAGTTTACTTATTGAACCTGTTCTTGATATTCTTTACGAAATTTTGAAAAAAGGGAAAAGTGATGGCACAATCCGCAATGATATTGGCACAAAAGAACTTGTAACAATTTTGTGGTCGCAAATGCTTGGTATTTTACATACGTTAACCAGCCGGCAGGAAATACTGCAAATTTATGGCGTTGAAAATGATTGGATTATCCGGGGACATTACCGTGTAATTATGAATGGATTGGCAGCAAAAAGTTAGTTAAGATTCCGTATTTCTGGTTTTTGGTTCCCTTTATATTTCAATATTTGGTTTTTATTCCTGTTACTGAATTTCTTATCTTGATACTTTATACTTGATACTTGATACTTGATACTCATTACTGTATTACTGTTTTGGCATTGCATTTAATTTTGCCAGCCCGCCCTGCGAAGTTTCGCGGTACTGGCTTTGCAAATCAATTCCGGTTGAGTACATGGTTTCCACAACTTCGTCAAAACTAATGCGATGCCTCCCGTCTGAAATAATTGCATAAGTTGTGTGTGCCATGGCTCTTTCGGCGGCAAACGCATTTCTTTCGATGCACGGAATTTGAACCAGTCCGGCAACCGGGTCACAGGTTAAGCCAAGATGGTGTTCCAATCCCATTTCTGCGGCATATTCAATCTGGTAAATTGTGCCTCCCATAAGTTGTGTT
>DAOPKR010000026.1:12429-14311 GCA_035391305.1 Draconibacterium sp. | reverse complement strand
TCCCATTTCTGCGGCATATTCAATCTGGTAAATTGTGCCTCCCATAAGTTGTGTTGCCGCCGCTGACGCCATCGCACAGGCAGTTCCAACTTCTCCCTGACAACCAACCTCGGCACCCGAAATTGAAGCGTTTTTTTTGATTAAATTTCCAATCAGTCCCGCTGTTGCCAGTGCCCTGAGTATTGCAGTTTTATCAGATTTATAAACTTTTTGAGCATGAACCAACACTGATGGCATTACTCCGCAAGCCCCGCAGGTAGGCGCAGCTACAATTTTTCCACCAGAGGCATTTTCTTCTGAAACAGCAAGTGCGTATGAAAAAAGTTGTGACCGGCGTTTAAAGGGAGTTGCATAATTCTTGCCTTTTGCATTAAATGATTGTGCCTTTCGCGGAAGTTTTAAAACTCCGGGTAAAACACCATCGCGATTTAAACCGCGTTCAACACTATCCTGCATCACATTCCAAACTTCCTCAAGAAAATTCCAAATACCGGGCCCTTCATAGTCTTCTATAAATTCCCAGTATTGTTTTCCATTCTGGTTGCACCAGCTCATTATTTCGGCCAGATTTTTATGCTCATAAATTTCAATAGTTTCCGATTCTGTTTCGTCATCAACGATGGTTCCGCCGCCAACACTGTACGCTGTCCATTCGTCAAGTACTGATTCGTCAGAATTGAAAGCCTTAAATTTCAGTGCATTTGGGTGTTTCTGAAGAAAAATTGTTGGCTCCCATTGAATGTCAAACCGGTAATTTCTAAAAGTTTCTTTAATTGCATGGTCGGTTAAGTGTCCCAGTCCGGTTGCAGCAAGACTTCCGTATAAAACAACTTCAAATCGGTTTGCCGAAAGGTTTTTCTCCAAAAACTTTTCGGCAGCTTTTTTTGGTCCCATGGTATGACTGCTCGATGGTCCGTGCCCAATCCTGTATAGTTCTCTAATCGATTCCATAATTGATTTTCTTCGAAGCAAATAAAAGAATTCTGAATGTAAAAAAACATGACTAAAACGAAGTAATTTGTCTGTTTGAAAAATTCAACATCTTTTGTTGCAAGAAATACGGGTTTCAAACAGTATTTTGTATTTTTAGCGAAAACGAATTAATTATGAAAAATCTGACTTTAATATTAATTGTAATCGTTGCAGCTTTTGCTGCCTGCACAAAATCACAACAAAAAAGTATTGAAATGCCTTATACAAGTGAAAATTTTGAAAGTACGATTGACGGAAAACAAACCCGTTTGTTTACACTTGAAAACAAAAACGGAATGGTTGTAACTTTAACCAATTACGGGGCAAAAATTGTTTCGGTTTATGCGCCCGACAGAGATGGAAAATTTGCTGATGTGATGCTTGGCTTTAAATCGATTGCCGAATACCAGCAATATGGTGCAAGTCACGGAGCAGTTGTTGGCCCATTTGCAAATCGAATTGCAAATGCAAGTTTTACAATTGAAGGTGATACTTTTAATCTTCCGGTTAATAACGGAAAAGCTTGTTTGCATTCTGGTCCCGATAGCTGGTATCGTAAAGTGTGGGATTTTAATGAGGAAGGAAATTCAGTCACTTTCTCCATAACCAGCGCCGATGGCGAATTTGGTTTCCCAGGTAACAAAACGGCAAAGGCAACTTATACTTTAACCGATGAAAATGAATTGAAAATTGATTATGAAATTACCACCGACAAAGCCTGCCACATTAATGTAACCAACCATAGTTATTTTAATTTGCGCGGCGAGGGAAATGGTGATATACTTTCACATGTTTTGGTAATTAATGCTGACAAATCAACTCCTGTAAATTCTGAAATGATTCCAACAGGTGAAATAACTGATATTCGCGGAAGCGATCTGGATTTTACAACACCGCATTCTGTTGGCGA
>DAOPKR010000026.1:8140-12329 GCA_035391305.1 Draconibacterium sp. | reverse complement strand
AATCCTTCACCCTCATAAACCTGAATAATTTCAGCATCCATATGGGTAGCGGGTGATGTCCGCGTTTGCGTAAATCAATGTACCATCCTATTTTTTTGAGTAACGGAATTTTATGGGTTTCCACAAATTCGATTAAAGTTCCTTCGGGTGCCTGAATATAGGCAAAACTACCGGCTGCCTCACCCATGTCAAAGGTTTCCATGGCGTGCGCACTGTCAACGGTAAACGGAAATCCCATGTCCTTTACTTTTTCGCGGAAAATATCAATTCCGTTAATATCAAAACAAAGGTGAATGAAACCCGGGTCGCCCCAAATGCGGCCTTCGTAAATATTTCTTGGTTCACGGTCGAGCACCTGCACAAGTTCGATAACCGACTGGCCAAAAAACGGACTGAATGCACCACTTTTAACGTCAGAATGTTTTAATAAAACCCGGCGAAATTTGTGGTTTCCGCCCGGAATGCCTGAAAAGTCATCAAAAAATCCGGTTTTATCGTAAACTATTTTATCGTATTGCAGAATTTCCTGGTAAATTTTCAGGCTTTCTTCCATGTTTTTTACGCCGATAACAGCGCCATATATTCCGCCACTAACTGATTTTTCTTTTTTTCTGAAGATGTGTTTTTCATGTTTCACCTCCCACATGTTGTTGTAAATATCTTTCAGATAAAAATGTTCGTTTTCAACAGGATCTTTATGAATTGAACCCAAAAGGTCTAACCCTGAATTTGTAAATTTTGAATATGCAATTGCCGTATTTCCTGTTTTAATTTTCCCGATGTTAATGCCCAAATCGCCCAGTTGAATTTCAAACGGGCAAACTTCGGGTTTTTTTCCTGTGTGCTGCCAGATTTCAAAACCCCCGCCACCCTGCATGTTAAGGGCTAAAACTGCATGTCGTGTCCGGGTTTTTCCTTCGGTGTGGGCGAGCATCAGTTCAGCAGTTGCTTCCTCTTCAAACATTCTGATATCCATTGCAAAATGCTCGCGATACCATTTCCATGCTTCTTTTACATTTTCAACTCCAACTCCCAGTTGCTGAATCCCATTAATCTTTGCTGTCATTTTTTTCCCAATAGTTTAGTTCCTGATACTCGAAACTTGATAATTTATATACTTTGAACTCTGAACTCTGAACTCTGAACTTTGTAATCTGCGCCAAGTACCTTTTAATCCTTTATTCTCGATGATAAATAATAATACACCCGCGGTAAAAATCTACGAATGTGTACCATAATAAGTTCCTTTCCACCAACCAAAATTTCTTTTTTCTCTTTTTTTAAACCCCTGTAAATAATTTTCGCAGCCTTCTCAGGCGAAATTCCCGTGTCCTGTCCTGCATCCATTTTACCATGCGCTTTTCCATCTTTTGTAATTGCATTTACTGAAATATTGGTTTTCACACGGCCCGGAATAAATATAGAAACCTGAATATTATTTTGTTTGTTTTCGGCACGTAAACTTTCGAAAAAACCATGCAGTGCGTGTTTGGTTGCCGAATAGGATGAACGCAGGGGAAATCCAAATTTACCGACAAGGCTCGATGTTACAGCCAACTGGCCGCCTCCGTTTTTAATCATTTCGGGTAAAACTGCCTTGGTAAGTGCAATTGCACCAAAAAAGTTAATTTCGAAAATCTTACGGTCAACAAACATGGGTGTTTCACTAACCAATGAGCGTTGACTGATTCCTGCAAACTGATACAGACAGTCAATTTTTATTTTCCTGTCAAGCACTTTTTGGGCTGCTTCCGAAACCGATTTTTCATCGCTTAAATCAATTGGGGCGATAATTGTTGTGCAACCGTTTTTTTCGCAGGCAGCAGCTACATCGGCAAGCCCGGTTTCGTTAATATCTGACAGAATAAGTTTTGTGTTTTCTTTCGATAATTCAAGCGCAACAGCACGACCGATACCCGAGGAAGCCCCTGTTATCCAAATTGTTTTATTTGTAAAATTCATTTTGTTTTTGATTCAGAAGTGCGAAGATAACAGAATAATTAAGCGGTTAAAACATAATTTTTAATTTTGATTTTGGCAGTTTTTTAATTCGTTACTTTGTTGAAATATAAATCTGAACGCTTAAATTTGAGCATATTAAATTGAAATTTATGAAAGCTAATGTTACCGTTTTATTCGTTTTCCTCTCATTTATAGTGAATGCACAACAAATTCAAAATAAAGCTGATGCACTTGTTTCACCCAAAATGGCACAGCAGGTTTTAACCGTTGGCGGACAGGATGCTGATGTTCATGGCTATACAAACCAGTCAATTCAGTTTGCTATTGATGCTGTTGCAAAAACCGGTGGAACAGTAAAATTGGGTACCGGCAAATTTGATATTAAAGCACCTGTTAAAATGAGGTCGAATGTTCAGCTTGTTGGCTCAGGCAAAGAAACCATTCTGAAAAGAGGTGCAGGAGTTCAGACCAAATATATTGTTGACGCCGATTTTGGCGAACTTAAACTTACAGTTGAAAATGCTGATGGTTTTGAAACTGGAATGAAAGTTCAAATTACCGACGACGAAAATAGCGGTTGCTGGAATGTTTCAACGGCTTATATTACTGATATTCTTGACAACATAATTTATATTGATAAAGGTTTAATCCGCGATTACCGTTCCGATAAAAACGGATTGGTTTCAAATGCTTCATCAGTTATTGAAGCCCTTGATGTTGAAAATTGCAGCATCTCGAATTTAACTGCCGATGGTAGCCGGGCCGTCAATTTTTTTGCTGACGGTTGCAACAGCGCCGGAATCCTGATTTTACGCTCTAAGAATGTTACTGTTGATAATGTTCATGTTAAAGATTTTAATGGTGAAGGAATCAGCTGGCAGATTACTGAAAATGTAACCATAAAAAACAGCGAAATTTCGGGCAGTGGAAATACAGGATTACACCCAGGAACCGGTTCTCCCTTTTCAATAATCGAAAATAATGACATTCACCACAACGATAATGATGGGCTTTTTATATGCTGGCGTGTATATCAAAGCCGGGTTTCAAACAATAAAATGCACGATAACGGCAGGTTTGGAATTTGCACGGGTCATAAAGATGTGGATGTGGTTTTTAGTGAAAACCATATTTTCAATAACAAAAGTGATGGTGTTAATTTACGCGGTGAACAGGAAGCAAACGCACCACACAGAAATACATTTGTAAAAAATGTCATTGAAAATAATTCAGGTTATGGTTTTTCTGTTAATTCAAAAGCAAATGATTTGTTGCTAAAGGAGAACATTTTTAAAAACACGGCAAAAACCCAGAAAGCAGCTATTTATATTTACGAAAATGGTTCAACCCCAAAACTCGAAAACAATCAGTTTGAAAAGCATGAGTTGGGAGAGATGGTGTTTCAGGCCTCCCCCGGCCCCTCCAAAGGAGGGGAGTAGAGAAACCACACCAAAGGCGAGGTATAAGAAATTAAATCTTAGCTGAGAGTCAAACATAAAAAAATAAATCTTAAAAAGTAAAATTCTTTATTCCCCTCCCTTGGAGGGGCTAGGGGAGGCTTCCGGAAACAAATAACTAAAAACAACTGCCATTGTAAATGCCAGCAGATAACTGGCCAATCTTTCTGAAATTCCGGTGGGTTCAAGCAACCATGTTTTCCAAATTACCGCTGAAAATGTGCCGGTAATTAAACCTGCAAAAACTCCGGCCCGTGACAGTTTTTTCCAGAAAATAAGTAAAACAATAGCAGGTCCAAATGAAGCGCCAATGCCACTCCACGCATATGAAACAAGTCCGTAAACCGTATCTTCCATGGTAATGGCAAGCAAAAACCCAACTAATCCAATTACAAGTGTGAGAATCTTATTCAGGAGCAACATTCGTTTTTCTTCAAGTTTTCTTTTGGCAACATGAACGTAAAAATCTTCAGTCATTGATGAAGAAACAACCATCAGTTGCGAAGATGCAGTTGACATCATAGCGGAAACTGCGCCCGACAAAAGTATTCCGGCCAAAATTGGATTGAGTAAAGTCATTACCATTACCGGCATTATTTTTTCTGAATCAGTTGCAACAATTGCAGCGGCATCACCCAAAGCACCTGCCTGAACCAATTTGTAGCCAACAATTCCAATCATAAAAGCGCCGACATAAGCAAGTAAAGTCCACAAAACTGCAACCCACCTGCTTTGCCGTGTTTCCTTTTTGCTGCGCATTGCCATCATTC
>DAOPKR010000026.1:4169-8040 GCA_035391305.1 Draconibacterium sp. | reverse complement strand
AAAAGTGAAAAGGCAAAAATGAAAGGCAAAAGGTAAAAGTGAAAAGGTAGAAGTTGAAAGGAATTAATTTTTAAAGATATTAGTTTAAGAACTGAGGGCAGAAGTAATTTGCTCAATGCAATTGTTCAGCATTTTTGGCACTGTCATGTCCTTCGAAATAAGTAATTAATTGTCTTTGCTTCTTTTAAAAACAAACCAAATCGCTGTGCAAATTATGGCGAACCCAATCATAAATATGGTCCAGTTGAAATGCGAAGGAACCCAGTTACTGAGGACATTTAAAAATTCAGAATTTTTAGGAAGATTGGTAAAATCACGCAAAAAATTTCCTTTTATTAATATCATTCCAAAATCAATTGTATAGGTGAAGTATATAAAAGCGGCACCGGTAATTAGTAATATCCATTCATTTCGGATCAGTTTTTTCAGATTATTTTTTAAAATCAATTTGTCTAAAACCACTGCAAAAACAATCATCAGCAGAGAACATAACACGGGTGCAAGAACGGGACCTACCCAGGTTATCGGTATCAGGAACAAAATATCCCAGGTAAGCAGCGATTCGGGCCAGCCAAGAAATATTTTCAAACCGGCATAATAAATAATATCCCAAACACCAAAAACGAAAAGGAAAACTGAAAATCGTTTTACAAATGATTTGCCTGAAATCCATGCGACAGAACCGAGCATTAAAAGTGTGCAGATTTCGCGTGTCCATTCGATAATGATTGTTGCAGGCGGCATTTCTTTTAACGGAAACTGAAAACCATCGGGGTAATACAACTCTCGGAGATAAACAACAACTATTGCTTCTAAAAATCCCATTGAAGTTGCAAAAATGACAAGTGGGAGGTAATTGTTGCTTCGAATAAACTGAGAAGTATTCATTGAATTTTTTAATGTCCAATTTCAGAATAAATATTTGGATAAGCAATTGCATTCATTGGGTGCGGTGAATTCAGTGCCAACCTTTAGAAAGGCTATTTGATGAAAATTATAAACGCGGATAGGAATCCGCGTTACCCTTGGAAGTGAACCGGCTACGGAGCATTCCGATTCTCCGATAATCGTAATGCGGTTCTTTCCAATAGATATCGGGAGATTACCCAATAAATACATTGCTTTCAGAAGATTTTTCAATTGGTAACAAAGCCTGTTACTTCGGTAATGAAGTTTGTTCCCTCGGTAATGCAGTTTGTTACTTAGGTAATAAAGACTGTTACCTCAGTACGAAGTTTTAGTACCTGAGTATGAAAGATCATTACCTTGGTATGGATCTTTAATACATAGATACTAATGATAATTACCTCGGTACGATGCTGTAGTACTTAGGTACGAAAGATCATTACCTTGGTACGGAACTGCCGTATCAGGGTAACAAACCTTTGTACCTGGTTCTTTTAATTAAAATCAGGGAATAGGAAAGAAAGAGAGAATAGTTTTTTCGAAATGATGCTTTGTCAAAGTAGTCAGCGATTTCATTTGCAAATAATAAATTTGCTACTTTCTTAATTTCTTTACTTCAAGTAAAAGATTATCGGATTTTCCCAAAAGGCCTGAAAGCAAATCTACTGTTGCCGAGCCATTACGGTAGGCAAGGTCGAGCGCTTTATTCGCACGTTTTGTCGCGCTTTTGGCTTCAGCCATCATTTCCTTTTGAGTTGCTACTGCTTGTACAGCTTCGTTTAATTCGACATTTAGCTCATCAATCCTGCCCCGGGCATTGAATCCTTTGTCGGTAATCAATTGCGCGTTTTGTTCCATAATGATTATCAATTGATTTAAAAAATCGCGCTTTTTGGATTTTGATATATTTCCCATATTTTATAGTTGTTAGTTGATTAATTATCTTTTTATTGGTTATCTCAATTACTCAATTACTCAATTACTCAATTACGCTATAACTCATTCACTTTTATCTCTTCTCCTTTCCCCGGAACCCGTACTTCGAATTTTACAGCAGGCTCTTTTCCCTTATCAGAAAAAATACAATCGAAAATAATAGAATGATTTCCATTTGATAATTTGAAATCGTCGGGATTGACTTTGATCCCGCCGGATTTTTTGAGATTTTCATCCAGTATTTCAATCCATTCTCCACCATTGTATTTTGCCGATTCGCCTGCATGAAACGCCATCGGTATTTCAATTTCTTTATTGTTGTCAAGTTCTATTTTTAATTTCGAAATTGTTGCATCAACCGCGGTCAACATAAAGTTTAATGGTGCATTTTCTTCATTGTTTTCAAATTTGAAGGTTGAAAAAAGCGGTTCACCCGGCTGACGCACTTTATCTTCGTGTTTAAATTTGAATGAATGGATTTGCCTTAAATTCCATTGGTTTTCCCCGGTTGTTTCAAGGCTGAATTCATTGTTAATGTCTTTCATCCGTTCTTTTTGTTCATCTGAAAATGCATTTCCCATTCTTGCTTTTTCCCACTCGCCAATGAGTTTCAAAATTTCACCGGCTTGTCCGTTTGTTTTCATTGCCCTGTCGTCGGATACAAAAGCATATCCCGCGTTAAACGCGGCTGAGCGGGCGAGCATCCATTCAATATCTTCAACAGGAGTATTGTTGCGCATGCTAAACCAGCCTAACATTCCGGGCATTAAATTGCGCTGAAAATATTGCTGGTTTTTTAAGCGGTATTCGGTTTGGCTTTCCCTGAAACCTGCATACCAGGGTTCGCCCCAGTTCATGCGGCTGTATATGTGCCAGAAATAATGGGTGGTCCGGCTGGCATCCGTAATCATGTGCGATTTTTCGTCATCCGAAAGATTATCCCACCAGGTTTTGGTAAATAGAATTTCGCCATAATTCCCCATTCCAGTAGAGCGGTTTCCTTCCAACCCGTCAAACGAAATCTGTCGCAATCCGCAGTAATTATATAATTCAGCCAGTCGTTTTGTCTGTTCAATACTCAATTCAGGATTGGTGAGAAAAACTTTATAACCGTGGTCGGCAAGTTTGCTAATTTCAGCATTTTTTTCGTGTGCCTGTGCTTTTGTTTCCCACGCTCCACGCTGGCAGTTCAGTAGTTTCCATGGCTCCGAATCTGAAACTTTGTCGTAACGGATAAGCTCCTGGCCAACCATTACTCCATGTAAATTATTGTTTTCGTATTGATCAAAGAAATCGGGCGATTCGATTGGAATTTCTGTTTGAGTTGCATCAATATTTTCGGTTAAAACTGACGAGCCAACTTTTCCCAGACGCGGATCGGGAACGGGCGTTACATAGGGATCGTTTGTTGTTGTGAAGTTGGAAAGCGTGTGTAGTCCCAGATAAATCCCTTCTTTTTCAGCTTTTTCGACACACATTTTTAAACCATCCCAGCCATTGGGAAATTCGGCTTCGTTTAATTCAAAATGCCCCCAGTTTTTAAATGGTCCGGGGTTATACAAATAGCGCAACCCGGCTTGTTTTGTGTATGCAATTGCTTCAGCTATATTTTGTTCGTTATAAGCGTAAATTAAATATGCAGCAGAGGCGGTGCGCGACTGCTTTCCCCATTCGCCGTCAATCATCGGGTGGGGGAGACCTTCAGCTATTTCAACCGCTCCGAGGGTTTCAAGCGTTTTGTCAACCGGGCAGCCAAACAAGGCAATTTTTGAACCGATAATTCCACCGTCATCAAAAACAGGGGAAACGTATTTTTCGTGATTCAAATTCGAAATAATTCTTTCTTCAGTTCTGTTTCTGCAATAAGCTTGCAGGGTACTTCCAAATTTTTCGGGTTTGGCGGCTTCAACACGGTATAAAGTTTCCCGTTTGTTTTTTTCGTTTAAATCTGAATAATCTTCCTGCTCAAATATGTCGAATTGAGGCATGCAATCATTGTCTGTCCACGGATAACCGCCCAAAGTTTTTG
>DAOPKR010000026.1:0-4069 GCA_035391305.1 Draconibacterium sp. | reverse complement strand
CCAATGTTTGATTTTTGCTGCATGAAGCGAACAAAAGCACAATTGCCGCAAGTAATACCAGTTTATTATTCATTTTTTAATGATTAAATATTTCACTTTCAAACTTAACAAAATTCTGTGAAGGATAATTTAGCCTGCAGGAAAGATTCCTGTTATTCAATAATTAATAGCTTTGTAATTAAACAATTAAATTATTCAAAAATGAAAAAATATATATTTCTGATTTTGGCTGTTGTTGCGGCATACAACGGATTCACACAGACCGGCAAAGTACTGGAATCATTAAAGTTTGACAGCAGGAAAGTAGGATATCCGGTTGAGTATTCAGTTTATTTGCCTGCTGATTATGAAACCTCTGAACGCAGTTATCCTGTTGTGTATTTGTTGCATGGTTATTCCGATGATGAAACCGGATGGATTCAGTTTGGAGAAGCGAATTCAATTGCCGATAAAGGTATTGCAAACGGTGATTTTTCATCGTGTATCATTGTAATGCCCGATGGGAAGGTTTCGTGGTATGTAAACAGTTTCGATGGTAAAGATCCCTGGGAGGATATGTTTGTGCAGGAATTTATCCCTTTTATTGAGAAACAATACCGAATCAGGGCACAGAAGGAATTTCGAGCAATTGCAGGGCTTTCAATGGGCGGATATGGAGCATTAACTTTATCGATGCGGAATCCTGACTTATTTTCAAGCTGTGTTGCAATGAGTTCAGGAACATTTACAGATGAGGAAATTATAGCAAACAGTAATTACGATGGCTATTTTAAAAATATTTACGGGCCAAAACCGCAGGGAAAAGTGAGCGAGCACTGGAAAGCCTACAGTCCGCTTCATTTGCTTGATTCGGTTGACAAGGAAAAACTTAAGTCCATCAGATTTTATATCGATTGCGGTGATGATGATTTTTTATATAAGGGAAATTCGGCATTGCACGTAAAAATGCGTGATTTGGGAATTCCGCATGAATATCGTGTAAGACAGGGAACTCATGAATGGAGTTACTGGAGAACTGGTTTGTATGACGGGTTGAAATTCATTTCAGAAAAATTCCATCGTTAATTATTGAATGAGTATTTAAAACATTAGTTATGAAGAAAATGTTGGATTGTATAAAACTTTTAATTCAATGTGAAATATGAAAAATCTGTTTATTCTGTTTACTCTTGCGGGCATTGTTTTATCGGCCTGCACTACCAACGAAAAAATTGTTCCGCCAGTTGCGAAAAAAATACCCAAAGAATTAACAATTCATGGTGACACCCGGATTGATAATTATTATTGGATGAGTGACCGCGATAATCCTGAAGTTATAGCACATTTGGAAGCTGAAAATGCATACACCGATGCGGTTATGAAACATACTGAGCCACTTCAGGAAAAACTGTTTGAGGAAATAAAATCAAAAATTAAGCAGGAAGATGAGTCTTTGCCGTACAGGGATAATGGTTATTACTATTATACCCGAACTATACCTGAAACAGAATATTATCTGAGTTGCCGAAAAAAAGGAACCTTGGATGCCCCCGAAGAAATTATGCTTGACGTAAACAAAATGTCCGAAGGTTTTGACTTTTTTTCAGTTACAGGTTCAATGGTTAGCCCCGATAATAAAATAATTGCATACGGGGTTGATACTGTAAGTCGTCGTCAATACACGGTTTATTTTAAGAACCTTGAAACTGGCGAAATCCTGGGTGATATAATACCTAACACAACCGGCAGAATAACATGGGCAAACGATAATAAAACAGTTTTTTATATTCTCAAAGATGAAGTTACGCTCCGTTCCGAAAGAATTATGAAACATACTTTAGGAACGCCGGTTGACAGCGATATTGAAGTTTATAATGAGAAAGACGAAACGTTTAATACCTATATTTATAAAACAAAATCAAACAAATATTTGATAATTGCAAGTTTAAGCACGCTAACTTCTGAATTTCGCTTTTTAGATGCTGATAACCCAAATGGCAGTTTTAAAATTGTGCAGCCAAGAATCAGGGGGTTGGAATATTCAATTGATCATTATGGCGATTTTTTTTATATACGTACCAATCAGAATGCCCAAAATTTTAAACTTGTTAAAACACCAGTCAGTAAAACTGAAATTGAAAATTGGGTTGAAGTAATACCACATCGAAATGAAGTCTTTTTAGAAGATTTTGATTTATTCAAAAATTTTCTTGTTGTTACTGAACGTAAGGAAGGAATCTCCCAGTTACGCATTATGCCCTGGAGCGGAGATGAATATTATATTGATTTTGATGAAGAGGTTTATGCTGTTTATCCCAATGTCAATATGGAATTTGATAGTGACAATTACAGATATAGCTATACTTCACTAACAACACCAAATTCTATATTTGATTTTAATGTGGTTTCAAAAAAGCGGACTTTGATGAAACAAACTGAAGTTTTAGGTGGATTTAATAAAAATGACTATGAAACCAAACGGATTTATGCTACTGCAATGGATGGTACGAAAATACCAATGACAATTGTTTATCGCAAAGGGATGGCGAAGGATGGAAACAATCCTGCATTGATTTATGGTTATGGATCATATGGTGCCACTATGGACCCATCTTTCCGGCTTTCTATTCTTCCGTTGCTTGATCGTGGTTTTGTCTATGCGATTGCACATATCAGGGGTGGGCAGATAAACGGACGCGCCTGGTACGAAGATGGAAAACTACTTAATAAAATGAACACATTTACCGATTTCAATGATTGTGCACAGTTTTTAATTGATGAAAAATATACAAATAATCAAAAGCTTTTTGCGATGGGAGGAAGTGCCGGCGGACTTTTAATGGGAGCATGTATCAACTTAAAACCGGGGTTATATAAAGGTGTTGTTGCAGCTGTACCCTTTGTTGATGTTGTTACTACAATGCTGGACGAAAGCATTCCGTTAACTACCGGAGAATTTGATGAATGGGGCAATCCAAAAGAAGAAAAGTACTACTATTATATGAAATCATATTCACCTTACGATAATGTTGATGCAAAGGAATATCCTGCGTTGATGGTAACAACAGGCTTGCACGATTCACAGGTTCAATACTTTGAACCGGCTAAATGGGTCGCAAAACTACGTGAAATGAAAACCGACAAAAATCCATTAATTTTTCGTATTAACATGGATTATGGACATGGAGGCGCTTCGGGGCGTTTTGAATGGATTAAGGAAACTGCATTGGAATATGCATTTATTTTTGATCAAATCGGAATAAATAATTGATTATTAAGAGTGTAGTGTTCTCTTTGGTTTCTGCTTAATAATTTGAAAATAGTAATTGTAGCATTCTAATTATTTTATAGCTGAAATATTAGCTAACAGTTTTTTTAGGCAATTTAATGTTGAATATTTGAAATTCTATTTCAAAAAGAAAGCGTCCCGTGAATGTATTTGATGTCCCAATTGGGGAATAATTCAAGTTCCACTAATGAATTAAGTTTATAGCATTGGAAGTTTTTAATTGTCAGATTTTCATTTAGATGTGAGCATTATTATTTAAAAATCGCATTAATTTATTCTTATAAATTCTAATATTTATAATAATCGCAATTGGAAAATTCAATTATAATTCGGAAATTGTTTCCATCAATTGAGGAAGTTCTAATTATGGGCGATATTTTCAATATTAGAAAACAATCTAAAACATGTATTTGATTCCTTGGTTAATAGTCATTTTATGTGAGTGACAGAGGGGAACCCTTGAATTATTTTGAACAATTATAAATTCTGAATATATATAAAAATGCGTTTTTAGGTTATGACATATGTTTATTGGAATCTTCTTGAATTCTAATAATCAAATAGAAAATTCTAAAAATTTATTGTTGTTAAATCATTGATCTGATGATTAGTATTACATTATATATTTATTTTTAAAATTAAGGAAATGCTAAAAAGAAGGTTTAAAAAATCTGAAATACAAAAAGTGCTGCAAGAGTATAAAAATGGTAAAACAATACAGGATATTATAAAAGAATATGGTATTAGCCAAGCTACTTTTTACAATTGGAAAGCAAAATATAGTGGCTCTTCTGCAAATGA
>DAOPKR010000025.1:36391-40452 GCA_035391305.1 Draconibacterium sp. | reverse complement strand
GTAAATATTGCAGGAATCAAAGAGGCAATGAAGGTTTTTTCATCTGTACCGCATGTAGCTGTATTTGATACTGCATTTCATTCTACTTTGCCATCTTATGCCTATTTGTACGGATTACCTTATGAATATTATGAAAAAAATGGAGTGCGGCGTTACGGATTTCATGGCAGTTCGCACGGTTTTGTAAGCCTGAAAGCTTCAAAATATCTTCAAAAGAGAGTTAACGAATTAAAAATTACAAGTTGCCATCTTGGAAACGGTGCATCTATTTGTGCTATCGAACACGGAAGGTCAGTTGACACAACAATGGGATTTACGCCAGGCGAAGGTTTGATTATGGGAACCCGTTCAGGCGATCTTGACCCTGGAATTATAACTTATCTTCAGCGAGAAGAGGGGCTGACCGGTGCTGAAATCGACCAGCTGCTTAACAGAAAAAGCGGACTGTTAGGCCTTTCAGGAATTTCGGGCGACATGCGCGAAATTGAACAGGCTGCTGCAAAAGGCGACACCCGTGCGTTAATTGCTTTGAAAGCATTTAGTTACAGAATCAGAAAATATATTGGAGCTTACATGGCTGCCATGGGCGGTACCGATGTAATTATTTTCACCGGAGGAATTGGTCAGGGAAGTTCAGGTGTGCGCTCACTCGCATTGCAGGGGCTCCAGATTATGGGAATTCATCTTGACGATAAACGAAATCGAGAGGCTAATGGTTTTGCAGGTGTATGCCGCATTTCAACTGATGATTCGCCGGTTACAGTGCTTATTGTACCAACTGACGAGGAACGGATGATTGCCCGCGAAACACTCCGTGCACTTAGTCTTTCCTATCTTAGAGATGTTACAAAAGCTCAGCAAAATGAGCCTTTTCTGCTCGAAGTTTCTGCACATCACATTCATCTCTCGCAGGAGCATGTTGAAGCTTTGTTTGGTAAAGGACACGAACTTACCTGGCACAGCGACCTTTCACAACCCGGCCAGTTTGCATGCAAAGAACAGGTTAATGTTGTTGGTCCAAAAGGAAGTATTAACCGGTTGCGCGTACTTGGCCCAACGCGAAAGGAAACACAACTTGAAATATCAATGACCGAGCAGTTTAAATTGGGAATCCATCCGCCAATCCGCGAATCGGGTGACCTGAACGGAACTCCGGGTTGTGTTCTTGAAGGCCCTAAAGGAATGGTGACACTTGAAAAAGGCGTGATCTGTGCTTTGAGGCATATACACATGGCCCCCGAGGACGCACTTCATTATGGTGTAAAAGATAAATCAACTGTCCGGGTTCGGGTTAAAGGCGCAAGGGAGCTTGTTTTTGGCGATGTTTTAATTCGCGTCAGCCCAAACTACAAACTTGCCATGCACATTGATACCGATGAAGGAAATGCTGCAAGTCTGAAAACCGGAGATTTGGTTTATATTGAAGGAATACAGCATCAGGATTAACCTGTAATTCCGGTTCTGAAAATCTTTAATTCAGATAGTGAATTATTTGACAGATTATCAAATAAACAAAAATCAAACCTTTGCCGAACTTAGGAATTGGATTACTTAAAACCAATTCCTGGTGGAGCCATGAAATTTAGAATTCCCTGATTTTTATGATTGGCAAAATTTAAACTTCCTGAACCAGTTCCACAATTTCCTGTCCTTTTCTGATAGCATCCAAATTCAGGGGAATTGTATTGTGATAACGGTCAGGTAAAGATTTTTGCAGGCCTTTTTCAACATTGTCAAGCGTTACAATTGGGCGAATCTTCAGGTAACTGCCAAAAACTATCATGTTAAAAACCTTAGGGTTACCCATTTCAACCGCCGTAACTGTAGCATCAACCTTATAAATATTAATATCTGTTCGTTGTGGCGGGTGTATAACGCCATTCGGGTCGTAAAGCAAAACTCCACCCGGTTTGACCGATACTTCGAATTTATCCATACTTTGCTGGTTCAGGATAATAGCCGAATCAAAATGTTTTGCTATTGGCGAACTGATTCGTGTATCGCTTAAAATTACAGTTACGTTTGCTGTTCCACCCCGCATTTCAGGGCCATATGAAGGAAACCACGTAACTTCCTTGTTATCCATGATTCCTGAATATGCCAGTATTTTTCCCATCGAAAGTACACCTTGTCCGCCAAAACCTGCAATTATTAATTCTTCAGTCATTTTTTTGTTTTTTTGTTTTCAGAAAATTACTCACCTTTCACGCTGTCTTTTAAATCGCCAAGCGGATAATAAGGAATCATGTTGTCTTCCATCCATTTGTTTGCGGCAACAGGAGTCATTTTCCAGCCAGAGTTACAGGTAGAAACAACTTCTACAAATGAAGTTCCTTTTTTTGCAAGCACATTTTCTATGGCTTTTTTAAGCGATTTTTTACATTTTCGAACAGCGGCTGCAGTGTGCACTGCCTGGCGGGTCACATACGAAGTTCCCGGAAGTTGTGCAATCAAATTGGTTATCCGCATCGGATATCCGTTTAAATCAACATTCCGGCCCATTGGTGTAGTTGCAGTTACCATACCTTCAAGCGTTGTTGGCGCCATTTGGCCGCCTGTCATTCCGTAAATTCCGTTATTAATAAAAACAACAAGAATATTTTCACCGCGGTTGCAGGCATGCATAATTTCGGCAGCTCCAATTGAGGCCAAATCGCCATCTCCCTGGTAAGTAAATACAAAATTATCGGGATATAATCTTGAAATGCCGGTTGCAACTGCGGGCGCTCTTCCATGAGCTGCTTCCTGCCAATCGATATCGATATAATTATATGCAAAAACTGCACAGCCAACCGGTGCCACACCAACTGTTTTCTCCTGAATTCCAAGTTCCTCAATCAATTCAGCAAGAATTTTATGAACTACACCATGCGAACAGCCGGGACAGTAATGCATGTATGTATCTTCCTGAACTTTTGATTTTTCGTAAACCAGGTTTTCCGGTTTAATAAGATCTTTTAACTCCATAACTAATTTCCCATGAAAATTTTTCTTCCAATGCTTCTACAACCTCTTCGGGTGATGGTATAATTCCGCCCATTCTTCCAAAATAATTAACCCTCGCATTACTTCCGGCTTCATACACCGATAGTTTTATATCTTCAACCATTTGTCCGGCACTCATTTCAACCGACATAAATCCTTTTACCTTTCGGGCAAGTTCTTTAATAACGAGTTTTGGAAAGGGGAAAAGCGTGATTGGCCTGAGCAGCCCAACTTTTAAACCTTTTGCGCGGGCAATTTGTACCGATTTCTGACAAACTCTTGATGACGTTCCGAAGGCTACAAGTACAAATTCAGCATCGTCACACTGAAATGCTTCATATCTCACTTCTTTTTCTTCCATCATCCTGTATTTTTGCTGAAACCGAAGGTTGTAGGCTTCCATTTCATCAGATCCCATTACAAGCGACGAAACAACATTTTTCTTTCTTGAGGCTGGTTTTCCGGTTGTTGCCCAGTTACCCATTAATTCATTTATTTCTTCATTTGACCACCTGGGTTTATAATCAGCAAGTTCAACTTTCTCCATCATTTGCCCCAAAGCGCCATCGGTTAAAATCAATGCCGGATTTCGGTATTTAAAGGCAAGTTCGAAGCCCAAATCAACAAAATCATTCATCTCCTGAACCGACGATGGCGCAAGTACGATTAACTTATAATCGCCATGTCCGCCTCCTTTTACAGCTTGAAAATAATCAGCCTGAGATGGCTGAATTGTGCCCAAACCCGGACCACCGCGTGTTACGTTAACTATCAGGCAAGGTAATTCGGCACCTGCCAAATACGAAATTCCTTCTGACATTAAGCTGATTCCCGGGCTTGACGATGAGGTCATTGCTTTTTTGCCAGATCCGGCCGCACCATAAACCATATTTATTGCTGCAACTTCGCTTTCGGCCTGTAATACTACCATGCCGGTTTCTTCCCAGGGGCGACGCATCATAAGTGTTTCCATCACTTCCGACTGGGGAGTAATAGGATATCCAAAGTAACCGTCGCATCCGCAGCGAATGGCCGCTTCTGCAAGCACTTCGTTACCTTTCATCAATTTTATTTCC
>DAOPKR010000025.1:0-36291 GCA_035391305.1 Draconibacterium sp. | reverse complement strand
TAAATCGTTATACATGTGTCAGGACAAACAACACCGCAATTTGAGCAACCGATACATTCATCCGGATTTTCCATGTAGGAATAATGATAACCACGACTATTTACTTCCCTGTTTAGCCTTAAAACATCCTGTGGGCAGGCTTCAACACAAAGACCGCAACCTTTGCATCCTTCAATTTCAACAACAACTGCACCTCTTACTTTTGCCATTATTCTGATATTTTGCCTTAAAATTAATAACTGAAATCATCTAAAAAGAAAATAAAAGTCAGGTTCTCTAAAAATAATTTCAACAAGTTAATATCCTTAAATTATTGAACATATTTACTTATGATTTCCTTTAAAAATGAATGAAATTATTAATGATTGATTTGAAAATACAAAACTATTTTTCGGGCAATTGATTTGGTGCAACATAAGTTGCTTATTCATTACAATAAAGGTGATAATTATCAATAATTTTGATGCTGATAATAGTATTTGCGCGGTGTAAATAGCTTTAGCGGCACTTTTCTTCTTAAATTTTGTAAAGAAACCGAGTTAAAATATTCCGGTGAATTCCGAGATATGAAGCAATGTGTTGCCGCTGGAGTTTTTTCCCAAGTTCAGGGTTTTCGGCAAAGAATTTTCTGATTCGCTGTTCAGCATTTAACGACTGAAATGAATGGACCCGCGCCATGGATTGAATATAACTTTCTTCCGCCAGAATTCTGACCGTTCGTTCAAACCTTGGGTTTGTGTCAAGCAGTTTTTTAAATTCATCTTTTTCAATATATATCAACTCCGAATCTTCATAGACGCGTATTGATTCGGTTGAATTTCTGCCAAAGTAAAAACCTTCGTGGTTGCTGACAATAAAATTATTGGGTGGAAAAAAAAATCTTGAAATCCATTCGGTGCCGTTATCCGAAAGATAAGTTGCATAAAGCAACCCGTTCAATAAAATTCCAATCCGTTTTGTTTTTTCCCCATAGGCGATAAACGTTTCGCCTTTGTGTAAAAACACCGGTTTGTTTTTCAGATTGAGTTCATGTATAACATCGAGGGTTAATTTATACCGTGAAATTACTTTGTTTTTGTCCATTTATTTTCCGGATGCTGATACTTGTTGCTGGATACTTTGCTGGTGCTCCTGTATTGTTTTTTAATTTTTTGTATTCCGGTTTCAGTGCTCAACACCTGGCATTTGCTCCGAATTCAGCATTAAAAAGTTTCAACCGTTGCTCCAGTTCATTAAACTGAGAAGGCTGAACAAATGAAACACAGGCGCGGATTCCCTCTTCGTCACTTCCCGTATTATCCAGGGCAATTGCACTGATTCCATAATAAAGCAGGTTTTCAACAAGCTGATTTCCTGTCATTCCCGGAAACCCCAGCGTGAAATAGAAACCATCGGCAATTGGTTCACCCATATCGGTTTTATAAACAATTTCGAAACCGTTTTCTGTAAAAAGTTTTTTCATAATTCTGGCTTTTTCTCCATAAACTTTTACATCATCCACGAAATTGAATTGCCCTTTGTTAGCAGCTTCGAGCATGGCTGCAAGCGCCCATTGTGCCGAGTGGCTTGTGCCCGATGAAATTGAATAAAGCAACCTTAAAACTATTGTACTGCCAAATGTCGGGCTATCGAAACGTTTTTGCAAATCCGCATATTCTCTTTTAAATAATTCATTTGAAATGATCATCAAACCACAACGCTGCCCGGCATATGAAAATATTTTTGAACTTGATATGAAGAGTATATAATTATTGGTGTAATTGGCAACCGTTGGCTGATAAGGAGGAATGCCGGGTTTAGAAAAATCCTGACGGAAATCCATGCCAAAATAGGCCAAATCTTCCATCACTATAACGTCATATTTGTTGGCCAGTTCGCCAATAATTTGCAATTCACCATCCGTAAAACAAATCCATGCCGGGTTGTTTGGGTTCGAATAAATTATAGAATTGATATTTCCCTTTGAAAGTATTTCTTCAAGTTTTGTCCGTAGTTTTTCTCCCCTGAAACTGAAAACATCAAAAGTTTCATATTTCAGCCCGAGTACCATCATCTGTTGCTTTTGCACCGGAAAACCAGGATCAATAAATAACGCAGTGTCTTTATTTTTGTCAACGTATCCCGCAGCTAAAAATGCCGAAAAAGTACCCTGCATTGACCCAACTGTTGGAATACAGCTTTTAGGGCTGACTTCAATGTTCATGAAATTTTTCACAAATATGGAAGCTTGATCTTTCAGCGGTTTTATTCCATCGATGATTGGATAAATGGAAGCAACTCCGTTTTTTAAGGCTTCAATTTCGGCATTTACACCAATCTGTGCCGGTGGCAAACCCGGAAGCCCCATTTCCATGCGAATATATTTGATGCCTGTTTCTTCTTCCACCAGATTAACCAAAGCTACAATCTCGCGGATAGAAGCTTTGCCAACATCGGCGATACGGAGTTCTTTTATTTTTTGATCGACAACAGATTTATTTAAAGGAGAATTGGACATGGGAAAAGTTAAAAGTTAAAAATTAAAAATTCAGGGTTACAAGTTTCGGGTTTCAGGTTAAGAACTATATAATGCAAATTGGACGACATAATAAATAACAAATACCTACTTGAATCCTGCAACATGTAACCCGCAACCCGTAACATACTCTACCACCCAAAATCGGCACTGATTTGTTTTACCCATTTTTCAAGGCGTTCATCAGTGAGCTCGGGCTCAAAATCCTCGTCAACCGGCAAGCCCAGAAACTTACCGTCAACCACTGCTTCCGACTCGTGGTATTCGTATTCATCGGCATCAACAAAACCAGTTAATACTGCACCGTTTTTGGTGAGTTCATTGGCGAGCAGAGCGATATGATCAACAAAAGTTGCAGCATAAGTTATATGATCGCCCAGACCAAAAATGGCGATTGTTTTACCTTCATATCTTGTTTTACTGATTTCAGGTAAAAATTCAGCCCAATCAACATTCGAGTAGGTTGATTTCCATGTGTCTTTCCCAACGGTTGAAATTCCGAAAATTATTTTATCATATTTTTCGATATCGGCTACCGAAGCTGAATTTACCGGAACCATTACAACCTTGTCTTCGCCAATTAAATTTTTTAATTTATCGGCAACCCGGTTAACCGATCCCTTGAGTGGACCAAAAAATATTGCTGTTTTGCTCATTTTATTGAATTTTTATTTTTAATGATTTTGAATATTTAATTCTCCACGAACATACTCACCCAGAATCGACAAACTTGAAGCGCTTTTCAAAACCTGGTGAATTGCCTTGTCGTATTTTTCGGGATCTTCCCATTCTATGTCCACATGAATTGTATATTCATTTGGTTTTCCAAGTATTGGTATCGACTGAATTTTGTTCAGGTTGATTTTTTGTTCAGCAAAAATATTCAGCACCCGTGCCAGTGCACCGTAAAAATGACCAACTTCGAAACAAATGGAAGCTTTGTTAGTTCCACCGGTGGGATTGCCATGTTTCGAGAGTATCCAGAAACGGGTGTAGTTTTTCTTGATGGTTTCAATACCTTTATCAATCACCTGTAATCCGTACATTTCGGCTGAACGCAAATTACTAATGGCTGCCGCGTAATTTATTTTTTCATTGCTGATTAATCTGGCTACTTTAGCATTGTCACCTAGTTCTTTACGTTCCACATTCGGAAAATATTTTTCAAGATATTCGTTGCATTGCAGAAATGAAACCGGATGAGAATAAATTTCCCTGATATCTTTTCTTTTAACACCGGGCAATACCATCAAATTCATCTGAATGTGAATGTAAATCTCACCGATAATGCGAAGATGGTAATTTCTGATCAGTGAATAATTTTGCAGCAAGCTTCCTGCTATTGAATTTTCAATAGCCATCACCGCGATTTCCACCTTGTCAGTGTCGATTAATTCGCAAACATTTTGAAACGAGCGGCATTCCACCACTTCAATTTCTTCGTCTCCAAAGTAATTACGAGCTGCATCTTCATGAAAAGATCCGGCTATTCCCTGTATTGCAACGCGTTTCATTCTATTATTTTTTAAAGACCCCAAATATATAAAAATGGATTGGGATTTGAATGTCTGCATTGAAAATGAAACGATATCGGTAATGTTGGTTTCAAAATGAATACCGATCTTCGTTCACCAAAAACTCGCTGCGATGATTTTGCAGAATATCCATACATTTTTGCAAATCAGTAGGCCGCAACACGATAACGGCTGTTTCTTCGCTGTTCGAAAAAGCATACATATACTCGATAAACACATTTTCGGCATTCAGAATATTAAGCATTTTTGCAAGTCCGCCCGGACGGTTTGGCGATTTTACAAGAATTACGTCGGTTATTTGAACAGCAAAATTATTCTGCTTCAGCAAAAATTTAGCTTTTTCGGGATCAGAAACAATAAGTCGCAGAATACCGAAATCCGAGGTGTCGGCAATTGTAAAAGCCGACATATTTAAGCCCGCGTCGCTAAGAATTTGGGTAACTTCATTTAATCTTCCTGATTTGTTTTCGAGGAAAACAGATACTTGCTTAATAATCATAATTTTCAGATTTTACGGTTGTCAATTACACGTTTTGCTTTACCGGCAGTGCGTTCAATGGTTTTGGGTTCAACAAGTTTTACACGGATAGAAATTCCCAAAGTGCTTTGAATTCTGTCGGTTATTTTTTTTCGAAGGGTTTCGAGTTGCTTAATTTCATCAGAGAAAAACTGTTCCTGCACTTCAACCATTAAATTCACCACATCCAGCGTTCCTTCACGATCGATAATTAAAAGATAATGTGGTTCGGTTTCGCTTATTTCAAGTAAAACTGTTTCTATTTGCGACGGAAAAACATTCACACCCCTTATAATCAGCATGTCATCAGTTCGGCCCAGGCATTTTTCCATTCGCACCAAAGTTCGGCCACATTTGCATTTATCGTAAATCAGGCGGGTTAAATCGCGTGTACGATAGCGCAAAATTGGCATTCCTTCTTTTGTTACCGTTGAAAAAACCAGTTCGCCAATTTCTCCGGGATTAACAGGTTCAAGTGTTTCAGGATTTATTATTTCGGGTATAAAATGATCTTCCATTACGTGCATTCCGCACTGGTATTCACATTCGCACGAAACTCCCGGGCCAATAACTTCACTTAATCCGTAAATATCGATGGCTTTAATTTTTAGTTTGGTCTCAATTTCCCTGCGCATATTTTCGCTCCATGGTTCAGCGCCAAAAATCCCAATCCGCATTTTTAAAGATTCGGGAGAAACATTCATTTCTTTCATTACTTCAGCCAAATACAGCGCATACGAAGGAGTACATGCAATTACGCTTGTGCCGAAATCCTGCATCAGTAAAATTTGCTTATCAGTATTTCCACCTGAAATGGGTATTACTGTCGCACCAAGGTTTTCGGTTCCATAGTGCAATCCAAGTCCGCCGGTAAAAAGGCCGTAACCGTAGGCAACCTGCACAATGTCGTTTTTATGTACTCCGGCCATTGCCAGCGACCGGGTAACAACTTCGGCCCACATTTGCAAATCATTGCGCGTGTAGCCCACAACTGTTGGTTTGCCGGTTGTGCCCGAACTTGCATGAACACGTACAATTTCGCTCATTGGCGTTGTAAACATGCCAAACGGGTAGTTGTCGCGCAAATCGGATTTGATGGTAAACGGTAATTTTGAAATATCGCTGATGCTTTTGATATCACCTGGAACGAGACCTTTTTCCTGCATTTTTTTGCGGTAACTTTCGTTGCTGTGATAAATACGTTTTACGGTTTGAAGGAGTCTTTCCGATTGAATTGCGTCCATTTCAGCACGGGAAGCACATTCAATTTTTTCATTCCAGATCATAGGTTGAAATATTGTTTTTGGTTTTGGGGTTTAAAGATAAACGGTAATATTTGGAATTGAAAATCAGATGCCCGAAATTTTAGATAAAGCCGGCCAAAGTTCGAAATAATAAATTACGGGAAGCTGAAAAAATATTAGCTGCCGGATTGAATTATTTTTGTTTTGAAAGGATTTGATTCTTTATTCTGCGTTCTCTTAAAATCATCCACCTCCCAGTGTTTTATACAAATCGGAATATGCAGATAGTCTTCGTTGTAACATTTCTGAATAATATAGCTGAATTTGGAACAGGGAACGTTCAGCTTCAAGTACTTCCAGGTAGCTGGTAACACCGCCGTCATAACGGGCACGTGAAAGTTTGGCTGCATTTGTTGATGATTTTAACTGATTTTCAACAAAAACCAGTTCCTGTTCCAACGTGCGAACATTTACAAGTGCATCTTCGGTTTCACGGAATGCCGAAACAACAGCTTTTTGGTAATTCAGCCGTAATTGTTCAGTGCGTTCCTTTTCGATTTCAACCCTTCGTTTATTTTTCCCAAAGTTGAATATCGGGCCAAACAATCCTGCTCCCACAGTTCCCACCAATATGTCGGAAGAATTAAATGCCGATAAATCGGGACTTGCAACGCCAAGCATCGCAGTTAAACTGAAGGATGGAAAACGCAAGGCCTGAGCTACACCGATGCGCGCATTCTGAGCTACAGCCAATTGTTCTGCTTCAAGCACGTCAGGTCGTCTTTTTAACAGTTGTGACGGTAATCCGGCCGGGATTGAATCAGGTGGCAGCACTTCATCTATTTGTGCTGAGATAACTATCTCCCGCGGGTTTTCTCCAATCAGCATGCTTAAAGCATTTTCTGTGAAGGCAACTGATCTTTCATACGCGGGAATTGCGCCGGCAGCATAATCTTCCTGTATCTGCGCCTGGTTTAAGTCTATTTCGGGCACAATACCTTTCTTATACCGTTCCCAAATTATTCTTGTTGATTCTTTTCTTGTTACAAGTGTATTTTTTGCAATTGACAACCTGCTTTTATAGTCAAGCAATAAAAAATAGGTGCGGGCAACTTCAGAAATTAAACTTACCTGAATTGCTTTTAAACCATATTCTGTTGCTACCAGTTCTGCTTGTGCTGCTTCTGTTGCACGGCGGTATTTGCCCCAAAAATCGAGCTCCCAGTTCAAATTTCCTGTTAAACTAAACGATGCAGTTGCGTCTTTTCCCGAAGGAAATGCCCCGAGTGAATTCCCGAGATTTACGCCTCCGTTGTATAATAAAACCGGATACTGATCGGCTTTTGTATAACCTAAGTAATAACGTGATTCCATTATCCGCGAGGCAGCAATCCGGGCATCAAAATTATTTGATAATGCAGAATTAATCAATTCGACGAGTGTTGGATCTTTATAAATATCCTGCCACTTTAAATCGGTAATTGAATCATTGGAAACTGAGAACCTGTATTGTTCGGGCGTTTTTAGTGTTGTTTTTTGAAAATTAGGGCCCACCTTACAGCTGCCCGCACCAATTAGTATAAAAACAAAGAGTAATATTTTTGTTGATATTTTTATTTGTTTCATCTCAAATTCAGTTTGAAGTTTCAATTGATATGCCCGAGACACCGGCTCCTTTTACTTTTGCTGCATCTCTTTTCTTTTCATATTTCGCGAGTTTTCCTATGAGTACAAATAGCATGGGATATAAGAAAACACCCAGCAAAGTGGCAATAGTCATTCCGCCAAGCAGCGCCATTCCCATAACTTTTCTTGATTCGGCACCCGAACCGCTTGCTACCACAAGTGGGAAAACGCCAAGGATAAATGCAAAGCCTGTCATTAAAATCGGGCGAAACCTTGATTGCGCAGCTTTTATTGCCGAATCAAACAAACTCAGCCCGTTTTTGAATTCATCGTTGGCAAACTCAATAATTAAAATGGCATTTTTTGCAGCCATTCCAATAAGC
The DNA here is from genome assembly GCA_035391305.1 of Draconibacterium sp. Lineage (GTDB taxonomy): Bacteria > Bacteroidota > Bacteroidia > Bacteroidales > Prolixibacteraceae > Draconibacterium. The sequence continues at coordinate 28,471 of DAOPKR010000025.1, read as the reverse complement.
ATAACAAAACTTACCTGTGCAAAAATGTTGTTTTCGAAAGTGGGGCTGATTAGCCGCCCCGCCCAAAGCGCAAACAACGCACCAAAAATGGCGAACGGCGTACCGAGTAAAATTGCAAGTGGCAACGACCAGCTTTCATACTGTGCGGCAAGTATCAGAAAAACAAATATTAAAGAGAACGTAAGAATTATTGCAAGTGAGCCTGACGCCTGTTTTTCCTGAAATGACATGGCATTTCAGGAGTAGCCTGTTTCGGGAGGAAGTACCTCTTTTGCAACTTCTTCAAGTGCTTTCATTGCTTGCATGGATGTGTATCCTGCTGCGGGCGAACCTGTTACTTCAGCCGATCTGTATAAATTGAACCTGTTAACATAATCGGGACCTGAAATTGGCAGAACTGTTGTCAGAGTTGCCAGGGGCACCATATTTCCGTCTTTATTTTTTATAAAGAAATTATTTATCTGAGTTTCATCAACCCTGTATTCAGGTTCAGCCTGAATATAGGTTTTATACAAACGTCCAAATCTTGTAAAATCATTAACATATGCGCCACCCATAAATGCGCCGACAGTTGTGTATAAATCATTAAGAGAAACGCCAAGTTTTAAAGCCTTTTCCTTATCGATTTCCAAATATCTCTGAGGAACATTTGCCTGAAAGGTAGAAAATGCGCTGCCAATTTCGGGTCTGGCATTTGCTGCCTGTATAAATTTTGCTGTATTTGCTGCCAAAAAATCGGGTGTGTTTCCAGCTTTGTCCTGAATCATGATGCTAAATCCTGAACCGTTTCCAAGCCCGGGAATAGCCGGAGGTCCAAATGCAAAAGCCTGAGCACCTTTTATTTTCAGTGCAAGTTGTTTGTTTAATTTGTTTATAAATTCTTTTGCTGTCAGTTCTCTTTCATCCCAGCCGGAAAGTGTAATAAACATAAACCCTGTGTTAGAGGCCATTGCTCCAGTAAGCATACTGAAACCGGTTACCGAAGTTGTATATTCCACTTCAGGAAATGACATTACAATGTCTTCAATATCTTTTGCAACTGCGTCAGAACGTTGCAATGAAGCAGCATTTGGCAACTGAATATTTACAAACAAATATCCCATATCTTCTTCAGGAATAAAGCCACCGGGAACAAGTTTTCCGAACAATGCTGCTGCTGCGGTAACTATTACCATAAAGATCAATGAACGCTTGATTTTTCGTGTAACCACATTTGTGAAACTCATATATGAGTCTGTGGTTTTCCCCATAAATTTGTTAAATGCGCCAAATGTTTTTCCAAGCACTCCTTTGTACGGTTTTTCTTCTTTTAAAAGAATTGATGCCAGGGCCGGACTAAGAGAAAGTGCGTTTACTGATGACACCAAAACCGAAATGACAATTGTTATTGCAAATTGCTGGTATAAACGGCCTGTAATTCCAGCCATTGCTGCAACCGGAATAAAAACTGCAACCAGCACAAGAGTTGTTGCAATAATCGGTGCAGTAACTTTTTGCATAGCATCAAGCGTAGCTTCCTTGGCGTTCATTCCCTTTGCCATATTTACCTGAACAGCTTCAACAACAACAATGGCATCGTCAACCACAATACCAATGGCGAGTACAAGTCCAAGCAACGAAAGTACATTGATTGTAAAACCTAAAATTGGAAAGAAAATAAAAGTACCAACAAGTGAAACAGGTATTGCGATAGTTGGAATCAATGTCGCACGCCAGTCCTGAATAAACACAAATACAACAAAAACTACAAGCACAAGAGCAATTATCAGCGTTTCTATAATATCGCCGATTCCAGCTGTTATTGGTGCTGTTGAATCAAGTGAAACCTCATATTTTACGCTTTCAGGAAAGTTTTTTGACAAAACCTCCATTTCTTCGGTTACTTTTTGTGCAAGTTCTACTGCATTCGAACCGGGTGCCTGGTACAAAGCAATTATCGAACACGTTTCCTTGTTTAACCGGGTAAATGAATTGTATGTTTCAACACCGAGATTTACAGTCGCCACATCCTGTATTTTTACCTGCGAACCGTCAGAATTGGTGCGAACAACAATTTCTCCAAAAGCTTCAGGAGAGCTAAATCGTTCGGGCAGGCGGACTGTATATGTAAATTCAGTGCCGGGCGGAGAAGGTTCGGCGCCAAATTTGCCACCCGGAACAATGATATTTTGCTGATTAATCGCATTCATAATATCAGGAACTGTAATTCCCATGTGAGCGAGTTTGTCGGGTTTTATCCATATCCGCATTGAATAATCTGATGCCCCCATTACGTTTACCCTGCCAATTCCCTTGATGCGGGCTAACTGATCTTTAATATTGATTAATGCATAATTTCCAAGAAAATCCTGGTTGAATCTTCCATCAGAAGTAAGAGTAATTAACATAAGAATATTGGGCAGTGACTTTTCAGTTGTAACGCCTAATTTTTTAACAGCTTCAGGCAACTTAGCTGTTGCTGCAGAAACCCTGTTTTGTGTTAAAACCGTATTCATGTCGGGGTCGGTTCCAACATCGAACGAAACTTCAATCGTCATCGTCCCATCGTTGGCGTTGGTTGATTTCATATAAATCATATTGTCAACGCCATTAATTTGCTGTTCAAGCGGGGTTGCCACCGATTCTTCAACATTCAAAGCATTTGCACCTGTGTAACTCGCCCTTACCTGCACGATTGGAGGGGTTAGACTGGGATATTGTTCAACAGGTAAATCCAATACAGAAACAGAACCTGCAATTACAATTACTATGGCAATTACCATTGCAACAATAGGTCTGTGCACAAAAAAGTTTCCTTTATTTTCAGCCATAACCCTTAATTTATATAGTTGAGCTTTGACTTTTGAATTCAACAACAGTTGGAGAAACTTCCATTTGCGGCCGTACTTTCTGAAGGGCGTCGATTACCAGTTTTTCATTGGGTTTAAGTCCGTTTGTTACCAACCAGTAATCGCCAATTTTCCGGCCCGTTTCAATTTGCCTCGTTTCAACTTTGTTACTGTCATTTACAACATACACTGAATATTTTCCCTGAAGTTCCATTACACAACGTTGCGGGATAAGCATTGCATCCTCTTTTACCTCCATTTCAACCTTAACTTTTCCGAACAAACCTGGACGCAGAATAGATTCAGGGTTTGGGAAATTAGCCTGAATCATTATTGAACCTGTTGTGGCATCTACACTTCTGTCAATAAAATCTATTGTTCCTTTGTGATTATAAACACTGCCATCAGACAGAATCAGTTCGATGTTGTTTTCCTTTATCCTGATTTTATCATCGGCCTTAAAATTTTGCTTTTCCCTTAAATTGCTGATTTGCCTGAAAATTGTGAGATATTCTGATTCTGTTAAAAAGAAATTTATTTTAACATTACCGGTTTCTGAAACAACATTCAGAATTACAGGATTAGGATCGCGACCAACAAAATCACCGACTTTCGCTTTCGTTTTTCCGATGATCCCGTTTATTGGCGAATAAATTCTTGTATATCCCAGTTCAATTTTAGTTGATTCACGGTTTGATTTGGCAGCTTCCAGCGATGATAATGCAGCATCATATTGTGCTTGTTTTGCATCCAGGTCGCTTTTTGAAACAGCATTAATTTCGGCCAATGGTTTATATCTGTCCAAGTCGCTTTTTGCTTTTGCCAGCATAGTTTCAGCTTCTGCAACCTTGCTTTCCTGCGCATTCACACGGGCTTCCTGGGGTTTTGGATCAATTGTATATAAAAGTTGTCCTTTTTTAACCCTGAAACCTTCATCAAAGTGAACGCCCTCAACCAAACCTTCAACTCTGGCCCGTATCGGAATGTCTTTCTCTCCGAATATCTCACCTACAAATTCCTTGTAAACCGGAACATCTTTTTGAATTACATTCACCACATTTATTTGTTGAACGGGCATTTCTGTTGGCTTTTTGTCAGAACAGCTGTTTAGCAAAGAATTCAAAAGAAGCATCACGCAAAAAATGACAGAAGCAGATTTTATATTCATCATTTTCAAATATTTAATTAGCAGATTAAGTTAACAATGAGATATTAACAGTATGTTGTAATAAATTGTTTATCCAGGATTAAACAATTTTTATGTTATCTTAAATTCAAAATATTTCGGATTCTTATTGTTTGCGGGATTAATAAGTTTGTGTCACAAATCAAATTTGAATATGGGAAAAAGATGAATTTATTTGTTGGTTTCTATTTACAAGGGGTTAATTCTGATTTCAACTATCTTTTAATCAATTACCAACTTATGTTTGGATTGTTTGTTTGCAACGATTGACCTTTTGCAGTATGTTAAATGAAAATGTTTAAATGCCGGTTTTACCTGTTTATTCTGCTTTCAGTTTTCTCTTTCCTCTTCTCAGTTTTAAGGTTTAATTTTTCTTCCTTATTCAATTGTTTTTCTTCGGTTAAAATTTCTTCCCTATTAATTTCGGTTTGAATAAAATGCACGAATTTGTCAAAATCATTTTGGGTAATAATGCGGTCTTCTTTATCAGGAATGACTGAGTCCACAGGAAACCGAAAATTTAGTTTAAGCGAAAGCCGATAATATTTTGATAATGAATCAGCAGGTTTTTGCAGAACGTAAGGTTGCAAACGGCTTTCATAACCGGGTACAAGCCACGGAATAAGTTCGGGGCCAAACTCAATATATCTTTTTAACACAACATTTTTGTTTGGATATTTTTTCTGGTTAGTGTACCACACTTCATTCACTTTTAGCATTGCATTGTAAGTTTCAGCTTCAGTATTAACCGATTCAAGGCTGTCGAGCATATCGCTCAATTCAATTGTCATTGCGGTGTCATATTCAAGCTTATTTTTAATAGCCCGCATACCCAAATGAACTCCCATAAGATTTGAGTACATATCTTCAGGCGAAAAGCTTGAAAATTTTTCAGGAATCAGCGGAACATAAGAGGCTCCAAACCACGTTGAAATCTCGTGCCACATTGATAAATCGAACGAAATTTTTCCGGCAAGACTTATTATATCTTCTTCACTCAAATCAGCCGGAACGTTGAGGTCAAGTGATTTTGCACCGCCTTCATTTCTCAGTTCAATATGCCGGTAATAAGAATCAGTCTGACTGGCTTTAATTAAATTATAAAGATATGCAGTCCAGTCGGCACAATCGCGTAAATGTCCCATATCCAGAAAACCTCCGCGACGGGTATAAATTATACCATTTTGCTCAGTTCTGCCTCCCATATAGCTGTGTGTGCCCATTATTTCGCGCGAAGTAATGTCGGTCTTTTTTGCAAACGGAACACCTGCAATTCCAATTTCAACACCAAAACCACAGCAGGTTCTGATAATTCGGGCAGGTGCAATTGACAATTCTTTTGAAGTAATAACCGGTGCTTTTGCATTTACATAAAACATTGCAAAAAGAAAGGTAACAGTTAAAATTGATTGAAACCTTGAATTGAAAAACTGAATCATTGATAATTATTGATTTCTAATACTGACAAGTTTTGTCTATAACTTGCATTCATATTTGTGTTTGAAATAATTTATTTTTTGAAATTTCGGGGATCTGCATGTATAACTTTTCCATTTTTAGAAATTACCAAATCCAAATTTCTTTCAATTTTCGTATTTATCAATTTCTTATAAGTTAATTCCAGACCTTTAATAATCTTTTCCCTGAGTTTTAAATTTTCTGTTGTCATTTCTGAAAACTTTTTAACGTTTCAAAGATACGATTATTTTCAATTTTAAGATAAGTGTTAAAATTGCCTTCAGCAATAAGCTCAATCGAGGGATTTGAATTATTAAATATCATCCAGTAATCGCAAATTGGAATATATAATTTAAACAGGTTCTTTAATCCGGAATAATACCGCCTGAAAATTACATCTTCAGGTATACTATGTCCTCCCTCAGCAACGCGGGTTAAAACCCGTTCTTTAGCCAGTTCTACTGAATCAAGCCAAAAATAAAGCAACGTAACTTCATAGCCAAATTGTTTTGAATTTCTTATAATGTTAGTGTAACTTCTTGTAGCCAAAGTTGTTTCAAATGAAAAGTCAATTTTGGTTACAATAAAATGAGAGATTTTACCAAGCATTATTCTACCGGCTTCAATCGCGGCTTTGTCCGGATTAAATGGTGATAATCCTTTAGCTATCTCATCTGCATTAATGAATTCCTGACAATCAAGCATCTCAGGCAAAACAGTATATGAGGCGGTGGTTTTTCCGGCACCATTACAGCCCGCAATAATGTACAAATTTGGCATAATTATATTATGAAAAGTTAATAACCGGCTGCCTGCCCGTCTTTTCTTGATTCTGAAGCACCATAATAGACCTTGTTTTTACTGTCAAACATAATTGCCTGGTAACCGCCATAAGGACCTTTTTCGAAACTGATTTTGTGTCCTTTGCTCATTAATTCACGAATTGTGTCATACGAAAAACCACTTTCGAGCGAAACAACCCCGCCATCTGTCATTTTCTCGCCTGTTGGTTCGCTTGAACCTTCGTGGCTGATGCGCGGTGCATCGCCGGCTTCCTGTAAATTCATACCAAAATCGATAATATTGCAAACAATCTGTGTGTGTCCCTGTGGCTGCATTCCGCCACCCATCACACCAAAACTTATATAAGGCTGGCCATCTTTTGTAATAAATGCGGGAATTATGGTATGAAACGGCCGTTTATGCGGTTCATAAACATTCATGTGGCCTTCTTCAAGTGTAAACAATTCACCCCGGTCCTGCAAAACAAAACCAAGTTTTCCGGGCGTCATTCCCGATCCCATTCCGCGAAAATTGCTTTGAATAAGAGAAACCATATTTCCATCTTTATCAGCAGTTGTTAAATAAATTGTATTTGGCGATTCAGGAAATCCTGACGGATAGCTTCGTGCTGCCCGGTTTTGGTCTATCAGCGCTGCCCGCTTTTTTCCATATTCTTTCGAAATCAATTCTTTAACCGGTAATTTATTAAAATCAGGATCGGCATAAAATTTTGCACGGTCTTCAAAAGCCAGTTTTTTTGCTTCTATAAACAGGTGCATGTATTCCGGCGAACCAAAACCCATACCTGCAATATCATAATTTTCAAGAATATTCAGCATTTGCAAAGTGGCAATTCCCTGTCCGTTTGGCGGAAGTTCCCAAACGTCGTAGCCACGGTAGTTTGTTGAAACCGGTTCAACCCATTCCGAAGTGTGGTCTTCAAAATCTTTCATGGTAAAAAAACCGCCCTGCTCTTTAATATACGAAACAATCTTTTCTGCTATTTCGCCCTTATAAAATACATCGCGACCTTCCTTTCCAATTAATTCAAGCGTATTGGCAAGATACGGATTTTTGAAAATTTCTCCTTTTGCCGGAGCTTTTCCGCCTGGCATATAAATTTCGGCGAAACCCGGGTATTTCTGAAGCGAACGGGAATTTCCCTGCCAGTAGTATGCAATTACTTCGCTCAAAGGAAACCCTTCTCGCGCGTATCGGATTGCAGGAGCCAGAATTTCATTCATTTTAAGTTTTCCAAACTTTTTATTCAGTTCGAACCAACCGTCAACACAACCCGGAACTGACACAGAAAGTGGCCCGACTGCCGGGATTTTTTCGTAGCCATTATCTTTGAAATACTGAAGTTTTAGTTCATAAGGAGAGCGGCCGCTTCCATTCAAACCATAAAGTTTTTGAGTTTTGGCATCCCAGATTATTGCAAAAATATCGCCACCAATTCCACTGCCTGTTGGTTCAGTCAATCCTAAAACTGCATCAGCAGCAATTGCGGCATCAACGGCATTTCCTCCCGCTTTTAATATGTCGAGTGCAACCTGGGTGGCAAGCGGCTGACTTGTACATGCCATACCGTTTTGTGCAATTATTTCACTGCGGGTGGCAAAGTTTAACCCTGTTATTCGGTCCTGTGCAAAACAAAAAATACTAAAAAGTAGAAGAGTGGCGCTGATTGCAAATTTTTTCATTTTGTTGCTTTATGATTTTTGTTAGAAAGATTTAAAAATAGCAAAATTTACTGTTTGGAGCTTAACTTACTTTAATTGGATTCAATTCTTCTTTTTGATATATGAAATCTTGTATATTCAACCAAAACTTTGAACTTTGAACACTGAACGTTAAACTTAAATATGGAACGGTTTCTTGCTCAGTGCGCTAAATATATCAATCAAAAACACAAAGGTGAATTGCATGAAACCTGTCTGGTTTTTCCAAATCGCAGGGCAGGAGTGTTTTTTAGTTCTTATTTGCAGGATGAAATTGCAGGCGCTGTTATTGCCCCGGAAATCACGACAATTGGCGAATTAATTTCCGGATATTCAGATTATCACCAGGTTGAAAAACTGCAGCTGATTTCAATTTTATACGACGTTTTCCAAAAGCACACAAAAACTACCGAAACTTTTGATGAATTTTACTTTTGGGGAGAAATTCTGCTGGCCGATTTTAACGATATTGACAGGTATTTGGTGGATGCAAAGGATATTTTCCGCAATATTTATGACATAAAGGAAATTGAATCGGTTTTTGATTACCTGACACCTGAACAAAAAGAAGCGCTTGAGCAATTTTGGGGAAGTGTGGCAATTGGCAACCGGAAAGAATTTCAGCAAAAGCACCTGCACATTTGGGAGAAACTTTATCCGGTTTATGCTGAATTTAAGGAAGTGCTCAAAGAGAAAAAAATGGCTTATGGAGGGATGGCCGACCGGCAGGTAATTGAAAATTTGGTTTCCGGCATTAATAAGTTCGATTTTAAAAAGTACTATTTTATTGGGTTGAACGCTTTAAATGCCTGTGAGAAGAAGTTGTTCAGGACGCTGCAAAAGGAGCAAAAAGCTAGCTTTTTATGGGATTTCGATTATTTCTACCTCAACGATAAATTGCACGAAGCCGGGCATTTTTTGCGCGAAAACCTGGTTATTTTTCCGCCTCCTGCCGATTTTGTTTTCAGTACAAACGAATTCAGCAAAAAGAAAAACATAAAACTTGCAGCGGTTTCCTCAAATTACGGACAGGCGCAGCAAATCCCGGTTTTTCTGGATGAAAATTCAACTAATTTTGAAGCAAAATTTGACAACACCGCAATTGTCCTGGCCGATGAAAGCTTGCTGTTTGCTTCACTTGGCGCTATCCCCACAAGCATCGAAACTGTTAATATTACAATGGGTTACCCGGCAAAAAATTCGATGATTTACGGGTTTATCATGTTGTTGGTTAATCTGTTAAAAAACAAGCGAAACGACGAAAACAGGGGAGTGGTTGCCTATCACCGGTTTGTTACCGATATCCTGAACCATCAACTCATAAATTATTGGGAGAGCCAAAAAAACAAAGCATTTTTAAACGAAGTTCAATCCAAAAACAGGATAGCAATTCCATTGAAAGAGATTGATTTTTCTCCGTTGCATAAAATCATTTTCTCGCTACCCGAAAAAGTTGAAGATTACAGCCGCTATTTTCTTGAAATTCTTGCTGAAATAGTTCGGAAATTTCAAACAGCGGAAACAGAAAATGCAATGATGGTTGAAATTATTTATACACTTTATCAATCCATTGAAAAGCTTAATATTACAATTAATAAAGCCATTTATGATCAGAACCGGGAAATCAGCGAAAGTGTATATTTTAGATTATTTACGCAATATCTGGGAACAGTTTCGGTAGCTTTTGAAGGCGAACCACTAAGTGGGATTCAGGTAATGGGAATTCTTGAAACCCGCTGCCTTGATTTTAAAAATCTTATAATTCTGGGGTTGAACGAAGATAAATGGCCGCGCACTTTCACTGCGCCGTCATTTATTCCGGCAAATATTAGAAAAGGTTTCGGCTTGCCCGGAATAGATGAGCAGGATGCCATGTACGCCTATTATTTTTACAGGCTGATTCAGCGTGCCGAAAATGTAACCGCAACTTACAGCGTTATAAAAGAGGGAATTAGCACAGGTGAATTAAGCAGATATGGATTTCAGTTACAATATGACTCGGTTCAGAAACCTGAAAAAATATCGCTCGATTTTAGTTTTGCCCACGACACTGCAAAGCCAATCCGATTTGAAAGCTCGGAACAAACAGTTGCAAAACTCTTGAGCAAAAATACCGGTGAACACCCGCTTTCGCCAAGCGCTGTAAATACATACCTGCAATGCAGTTTGCGGTTCTATTTTCGGTATGTAATGCAACTTCCCGAGCCTGATGAAGTTCAGGAAGAAATTGACGGGATGATTTTTGGAAATATTTTTCATGACACAGTTGAAGCATTGTACAAACCATTGGTTGGCAAAGTGGTAACCCGTGATGATATTGATAAAATCAGTAAAAATAAAGTGTTGGTTGAAAACGAAATCCATAAAAAAATCGCCAAAAACTACTTCAGGGAAAAAGAAGAAAATTTAAAAACCGTTGTACTGGAAGGGAAAACCCTGCTGATTTACGAAAATATTAAAACCTACCTGAATCAGCTTTTTACGGTCGATATGGGTTTTACACCTTTTACACTTGTCAGTTTGGAGGAGAAATATAAAACCCTGTTTGAAATTAATGTAAACGGTGTTAACAAATCAATATACATTGGAGGAAAAATAGACAGGATTGACAAAGTAAATGGCAGTTTGCGCGTTCTCGACTATAAAACTGGCAATGTGAAAAGCAAATCGTTTAAAGAAGTTGGCGAACTTTTTCTGAAAGATTTAAAAGACCCCAAAAAAGAGGTTTTACAAGCCATGATTTACACCTGGATTTTATGGCAGGATTTAAAGGAAACTAATATAAATCCGGGTATTTACAGTTTAAAAGATTTGTTCAGGGATAATTTCAACCCTGAAATCAGTTGGGAAAAACATGATTTTTCTTTCGATGAATTAATTGCCGATTTTGAATCGGGATTAAAAATATTGTTGGAAGAAATCTATTCAGAACATAATTCTTTCGTTCAAACTCCGCATGTTGAACATTGCAGCTATTGTGCTTACAAAACAATTTGCCAGCGGTTTTAACTGCGAAAATTGTCTTATTTTTAAACCAATGAAAATCAAAAAACAATGAAACAATTTCAATTATTTCAGGTAATAAAATACTCAATTTCGGTTCTACTGGTTTTTGTATCAGTTTCAACTTGTTTGGCTAAAGATATTTATGTGTCGCCAAACGGAAACGACAATAATCCCGGGACAAAAAAGCAACCATTTCAAACAATTCAACATGCTAAAAGCACAGCAATTGAATTAATGAAAAAAGGTGGTGAAAATGAACTGAATGTTTGGTTGGCTGACGGTATTTATCAGGTTTCAGAACCACTTGTTTTTGAACCATTAAACGCAATGCAAAAAAATACTAAAATCAGTTTCAATGCTGAAAAAGGTTCAACTCCTGTAATTTCAGGAGGCGTTCAGATTTCAGGATGGACAAAAAACAGTGCGGGGATTTGGGAAGCCGGATTACCTGAAAATATTGATAAATCAACCAAAATAAGGGAACTTTTTATTGATGGAAAACGGGCGGTTAGGGCAAGGTTTCCAAACGAAAGATATTTGAAAATTAAAAAAGCCGGGGCTGATCGCCGCACCAATTTCTATTTCGAAAAAGGAGATTTTCCGGTTCCGTCAAATGTTGAAAATGTTGAACTGATTTTACTGCACGACTGGTCGATTTCACGAATTGCTGTTAAGGAAATAAATTCTGTCGAAGGCAAACTTACTGCGGTGGATTCAATTGGAGCCAGACAACCTGATTTTTTTAATATTGATAACTGGGAACCCAATCCACGCTATTTTCTGGAAAATGCGGCTGAGTTTTTGGATGCCGATTTTGAATGGTATTTTGATGCAAATAAAAACAAGATCTTATTGAAATTGCCTGAAAATCAAAATCCCGAAACTTCAAAAATTGTTGTGCCTGTTTCAAATGGTTTGTTGCAGCTGAAAGGACAGGAAAATAATCTTTTAAAAAATATTCATTTTGAAGGAATTGCCTTTGAAAATTGTGTATGGAATATACCCGGAAAAGGGTACTGCGGTGTTCAGGCCTGTCATTTTGATCCTCGTCCTGAAAATGAAGGTTGGTCGGTGGTTCCGGCCGCTGTTTATGCTGAATGGACAGAAAATGCAACTTTTAATAACTGTACTTTTCAGAATTTGGGTGGTTCGGGTTTGTGGTTTTCTACTGGTTGTAAAAACTGCTCGGTTGAAAACTCCGGGTTTTTTGATATTTCAGGAAACGGAATAATGATTGGCGAAGGACAGGACCGGTTGGTGAATGGAAAACAATGGTGGCAGGTTGCACCAAATCAGGTTGCTTTGGGTAATACAATTGAAAATTGCACGATTAAAAATTGCGGCACACAATTTTTTGGTGCAGTTGGCATTTGGTGCGGTTTAACAGCCGAAACAACAATCCGAAACAACGAAATTTCTGATTTGCCCTATTCCGGAATTTCAATCGGCTGGATGTGGAGCCCGGTGGCAACACCATGCCGCGCAAATGTTATTGATGGAAACCACATTCACCATATTATGCAAATTTTGAGCGACGGAGGCGGGATTTACATGCTGGGTTTACAACCCGGCAGCAAAATCACAAACAACAAAATTCATGATGTTAAAATTAATGCCGGCCGTGCCGAAAGTAACGGAATGTTCCTCGATGAAGGGACGACTGATGTTTTGGTTGAAAATAACCTGATTTATAACATTGCCAAATCACCCTTGCGTTTTCATAAAGCCACAATAAATTTGGTAAAGGATAATTTTCTGTTTTGTGCCGGCGAAAATCCTCCAATCCGTTATAATTCAACAAAAGAAGACGATATCTGGAAAGTGGGGAATAAAGTGTTTTTGGGAAAAGAGTTGAATTATGAAAAGGAACTAAATGTTGCCATCAAAAAATGGAAATAAGAGGTATTTTTTGTAATTCAATAAAGAACTAATTAAAATGGTTTATAAATGAGCATTTCAAAAAAAGGTGCAATTCTTGTGTTTTTTGTGTTGCTGAAATTTGTGTTGCAGTATTTTGCAATTAATCCGGTTTACGAGTTGCACCGCGATGAATTTTTGCATCTCGATTTAGGCAAACATTTGGCCTGGGGTTACGCTTCGGTTCCGCCAGTTACTTCCTGGATTTCATTTGTTATCCTTCTGCCGGGCAATTCAGTTTTTTGGGTTAAGTTTTTTCCGGCGCTTTTTGGGGCATTAACAATTGTTGTTGTTTGGAAGACGATCGAAGAACTAAACGGAAATTTATTCGCTTTGATAATGGGTTCTGTTTCGGTGATTTTTAGCGTTTTGCTCCGAATAAACACACTTTACCAACCCAATTCACTTGAATATTTATTGTGGACTGTTTTATTTTTTATTGTCATTAAATTCATCAATTCCGAAAATAATAAATGGCTGTGGCTGGCAGCGGTTACGTTTGCCATCGGCTTTCTGAACAAATACAATATTGCGTTTTTAATGCTTGGTTTACTGCCTGCTTTGGCTATTTCGAAACACCGTAAAATATTCGTAAACAAACATTTTTATTTTTCGATGCTTTTGGCATTACTGATTGTTTCACCCAATTTAATATGGCAATATAAAAATGGGTTTCCGGTTTTTCAACACCTGAAAACACTTGCCGAAACACAATTGGTAAATGTTAACAGATTAGACTTTTTAAAAGAGCAACTGATGTTTTTTGCGGGTTCTTTATTTGTAATCATCCTGGCATTTATTTCATTTTTCAGATATCCGCCTTTCAGGCCATTCCGGCTTTTCTTTTTGTCAACAATTTTTACGCTGGCTATTTTCACATGGTTAAAAGCCAAAGGTTATTATGCGATCGGGCTTTATCCGGTTTTGCTGGCATTTGGTTCTGTTTATCTTGAAAAATTGTTGAGTAGAGATTGGTTGAAATATCTGAAACCTGTAGCTGTTTTGTTTCCTGTTCTTATTATGGTTCCGATATTCAGGATTATGATGCCGGTTTTGTCGCCTTCTGAAATAATTCAAAAGAAAGAGATTTTTCAGAAGTTTGGTTTGCTGAGATGGGAAGACGGACAAAACCACCATATTCCGCAGGATTTTGCCGATATGCTGGGTTGGAAAGAGTTGGCAGATATTGTTGATAAAACCTTTGAAACCATCGACGACAAGGAAAATACAATTATTCATTGCGATAATTACGGACAAGCCGGTGCAATTAATTTTTATTCGAAACAAAAATACACACAGGCAGTTTCCATGAATGCCGATTACATAAACTGGTATCCCTTGGATGAAATGGAAATTAAAAATGTAATTCTTGTAAAAAGTATTTATGATAAAGACAAAAACCGGGAACGCGAAAAAGCATTTTTTGATTCAGTTGAGTTGATTGGCGAAATATCAAACGAATTTGCACGCGAAAAAGGGACAAAAGTTTATTTGCTGAAAGGGGCAAAAATATCTGTAAATGACATTTTACGTGAGGAAATCAGGAAAAATAAAAACAACTATTAAGTTTTAACAAACTTTAAAACATTGATGTTGAGGCATCTGGTTTTGTATCCAGAATTTCAGGATTTTTTGCAACCTGTTTGATATACCTGAAAAGCCTTCCCCCGTGTGAGCCGTCAACAACACGGTGGTCGAGCGTTGACGAAAGCAACATTACTCTTCGAACAACCACCTCGTCGTTTACTACAATCGGTTTTTTATTAATCGTTCCGAGTACAAACACAAACGATATATTGGATGATGGCAGCAGCGAACCAAAACCTGTATCAAGCCCAACAGTCCCAATATTTGAAATTACATACGACCCAAAACTATTTGAATCAAGCCCGAAAACCGGCATTGAAATTCCCCAGTTTATTGTAATTGTTTGATAAATTTTGAAAAGCCAGTTTCTAAAAGGCCAGGGAAGTTTTGCCAGCAGCGATTTTGATTGCATTTCATCATTTTCTTTTCCTTTTCTCGAATTTGCAATGTTGTTTCCTATGTTTTCCGAAATTTCAGCAGTAGTAAGCTGGTCGGCATTTTCAACTTTTACTGATCCCATTTGTCCGCCTGGCAACAAAACGCTAACAGTTGCATCAACCTGTTTTCTCTGGATAATTTTTCCTCGTTTTACAAAAGTGTTTAACTCCGGAACTTCCTGTCTGATTGCACGTCCTATAATTATGGTCATCAGATAGGTAAGCGTTGTTTTGATGCCTTCTTTCCGTTTTTGAGCAACGTATTTTTCAAGTTCGGTAACGTCAAGTTCTACTATTCCAAATATTTTCGAATCGGTGGGTTTTTTGTAAATCGTGGAAGCAACTTTTCGCCAGTTGCTGTTGTAGTTTAGCATTTCAGTCATAATTCAATTTTTTACCAGAATTAAAACAAATAAACTGGTTTCTTCGAATTGAATTTATTTGTAATACAATCTTGCGGCAGCAAAAGTAGTTTTTTAAACTGGAATATGTGCAGATAATTTCAGTGATGATTTCAATACGTTTAAGTGTCAATTTAATTTATAATATAAAACATTTTTGCTTTCTTTAATTAGTTAAAGCAATTCTAAACCAATCCATTTAAAATGAATTCCAGAGAAAGAATAACTGCAGCTTTAAACCACAGGGAAGCCGACCGGATTCCGTTTGATTTGGCCGGAACTGCCTGGACAGGAATAACAAAAACAGCTTATTTTAATTTAATCAAACATTTGGGAAAAAGTGAATCAGCACCACAATGGTCTGATGTTATTCAGCAAATTGTTATTCCATCCGAAGATATTTTAAATGAATTGAATGTGGACACACGCGGTACTTTCCCGTTAACAAGTCATAACTGGGAGGTATATTCGAAATTAAAAGATGTGGGCGACTATTTTGAGTATTTTGATGAATGGGGATTTACCCATCATTTTCCAAAAAACGGATATTGGTTTTCACTCGTAAAACACCCAATGGAAAATGTTGATTTTGAAACTGAAGGTTTGATTGAAAATTATAAGTGGCCTGATGCAGGAAATAAAGAGCGGTTTTTAGGGATGCGCAAAAAAGCTGTTCAATTCATAAATCAGGATAAGATTGTAATTACAAAAGGTTTGTGTGCCGGTTTGTTCGAAATGCACCAGCGTGTGCGCGGAATGGAAAACGCAATGCTCGACCCCTTTCTTTTTCCTGTAAATTCCGACAAACTGGTTGGCAAACTGGCTGATTTGAAAATTGAATTCTGGGACGCTTTGCTTGATGAAATTGGCGATGTTGTTGACATTGCGGGCGAAGGCGATGATTACGGGACACAACAGTCGCAGCTCATTTCCCCGGAGCAATTCAGGGAATATTATAAACCGCATTTTGAGCGTGTTTTAAGTTTCATCAAAAGGAAATCGCCAAATGTGAAAATCATGTTTCATTCGTGTGGAAATGTAAGACCCATTATTCCTGATTTAATAGAATTGGGTGTTGAAATTTTAAATCCGGTGCACATAACCGCAACCGGAATGGAACCGGTGCAATTAAAAAAAGATTTTGGTAATGATATTGTTTTTTGGGGTGGGGGAGTTGATACTCAAAAAGTTTTACCTTCAGGAACTTTGAACGATGTGATAGACGACGTAAAACGAAATATCGATGCCCTGGCTCCGGGTGGAGGATTTGTATTCAGCACAGTGCATAATATTCAGGCTGAAGTTCCGTCGCAAAATATTGTTGCAATGATTGGGGCTCTTAATAAATTTGGGAAATATTAATTTGAATGATATGAAAAATTTAAGTTTTTTAGGTGTAACAATTCTTATTCTTTCGGAATTTCTTACAGCTTGCAAACCGAATGAAAATGTTAAGAAACCTGTCGTTTCATTTGCAGAGAAACAAACTGAAAAGAAAATTGAAGTACTGGTTGACGGGCAGCAATTCACAGTATTTCAGTGGCCCGATAATATTTGCAAACCTGTGTTTTATCCTGTTTGCGCATCTTCCGGAACTGAAATTACAAGAGGTTTTCCAATCAACCCCAGAAATGGCGAACGGGCCGACCACCCGCATCAGATAGGACTGTGGTTTACATACGGAAATGTGAATGGTAATGACTTTTGGGGAAATGGTTCTCAGGGGCTTGGAACAAAAAATTCTAATGGCGGTACAATCAAACATCTCAGAATTGAAAATATAAAAAAAGGAACAGGAGAAGGCTCATTTGATTCTTTTGAAAGCTGGGTTGATTCAACCGGAAATGAGCTTTTAAAGGAAAAAACATCCTACAGTTTTATTGCTGATGGAAAAATAAGAATAATCGACAGGAATACAATTTTAACTGCTGGTGAAAAAAATGTGGAAATGCCCGACACAAAAGAAGGAATGTTTGGCATTCGTGTGGCCCGGCAGTTGGAACTTCCGTCAAGCGGAATGGTTGAGTTATATAACACGGATGGTTCAGTTACCGCAATAAATGATACATTGAACACAGGAATTTCAGGAAATTATGAAAGTAGTGAAGGAATCTTTGGTGAGAATGTTTGGGGAACCCGTGCCCGATGGATGAAACTTGACGGAAAAATTGGGGATGAAAACATTTCAGTAATAATTTGCGATCATCCCGGGAATCCAAACTACCCAACGTACTGGCATGCCCGCGGTTATGGTTTATTTTCAGCAAATCCGCTTGGTGTTAGAGATTTTACAAAAGGTACAGACAGTTTGAATTTTGTGATTTCGGCAGGCAATTCTGTAACCTTTAAATACAGAGTTATTGTTGCTTCCGGCGTTCAGTTGCTAACACAGCAAATCAACGATTTGGCAACTGAATTTGCTTCAGGGGAAAAATAAAATAATTAAATCCGGAATATTATGAAACGAAGAAAATTTATTGAAATGTCAGCAAAAAGTGGAGTCGCTTTGGGAGCTATGCCAACCATATTTCCAAATTCAGGATGGAAAGGAGCCAATGATCGTGTAAATGTTGCAGTAATTGGAATAAGGGGAATGGGGCAATCACATATTCAGGGTTATCAGCATCTTGAAAACGTTGAGGTTACTGCACTTTGTGATGTCGATGAAAATCTCTTTGCCGAAAGGGTGAAAAAACATTTTACCGATAAAAACCTTCGTGAACCCAAATTATACACCGACATGCGAAAACTTTTCGAAGATAAATCCATTGATGCCGTGTCGGTGGTAACACCAAATCACTGGCATGCACTTGCCGGTATTTGGGCAATTCAGGCAGGCAAGCACGCTAGTATTGAAAAACCGTCCTGTCATACCATTCATGAAGGAAAAATGTTGGTGGAAGCGGCAAAAAAGTATGGTAAAATTGTTCAGGATGGTGCGGAACAACGAAGTAATCCTTCGGCGCAATCAGCTGTTAAATTTATAAGTGACGGTAAACTTGGAGAAGTTTATCTTGCAAAAGGATTGTGTTACAAATGGCGCGATTCTATTGGTAAATACCCCGATGGATACATGACCGAAGATGAAAAATATGCAAGCACAGTAGATAGTAATTCGTGGATCGGTCCGTTAACAAAAGATTACATGAGCCGAGTAAACTACGATATGTGGCAGGGACCGGCACCGGCAAAACCTTTTAACCGAAACAGGTTTCATTACAACTGGCACTGGAACTGGGATTACGGAAATGGTGATATGGGAAACCAGGGCGTTCACGAAATGGATGTTGCTCGCTGGGGTTTAGGTGTCAAAATTCCTTCAAAAGTAAGTACTATCGGCGGACATGTTATGTTCGACGACGACCAGCAAACACCAAATACGATGATGGCGTTGTTTGAATTTCCAAACCCTGCAGGTGGTGGTGATAAAAAGAAAATACTTCAGTTTGAGGTAAGACATTGGATGTCATACCCCGAAGGAAACCTGGGATCAGGAGAAAACCTTGCAAATACTTATATGACAAGTGCTGCAAACACTGTTGGAAACATCTTTTTCGGGTCAAAAGGTTACATGCTGAAAGATGTTTCCGGTTGGCAAACGTTTATGGGAAAAGAAAGAAAGCCAGGAGAATCGGGCAAGGGAGAAGGAGATCATTATCAGAATTTTATAAATGCTATCAGGGCTAACGATCAGAAAATGCTAACTGCACCGATTGAAGAAGGCTTTTATTCGTGTGCACTTATTCATTTGGCAAATATTTCATACCGACTTGGCAGAACTTTAAATATTGATACAGAAAATTTCAGGGTCATTAATGATGAGGAGGCAAACCGTATGTTTACAAAAAATTACCGGAGTCCATATTTATTTCCTGAGAGTGTGTAAAGACAAAGGCAGGTTGTCCCATATTTAGCCAATTCTCCAAATTTGATTCTTAAAATGATAATCGAACTGTATTTAGAATAAATTAGAATTAATTTATAAGTTGCATAAATTTAAGTGGTTATTTTGATGAGTTCTTAGAAAATAATTTTTGGTACATGTCTTGCTATGTGTTGGCAAAATTTTAAATATGGAAGTAGTTAGTACCACAAAAAAGATCGATACAAACACAAAAATTAGTACAAATACAACTTCAGACAGGTTGTTTGAGGTTATTGTTATTGAAGATAATCACTTAACAAATACGATTCTTAGCAGAGCATTGGAATCAACAATCAAATCAATTCATAATTTAAAAAACATTTCCGTAAACTTTTTAAGTTTTCACAATGGGAGCGATTATCTTTCCTATTTGGAAAGTAAAAACTTCGATAGTTTAAAACTTATTGTTTTTTCTGACTATCATCTTGAAGATAATATGGATGGTGGAGAGATACTGAAAAACACAAAACAAAAAAAAGCTGATGCTTCAGTTATAATTATGTCTGACTCAGCAAATGAGCAAATCTGGCTTGAAGCTGTAAAGAATGGTGCTTACTGTTTTCTTCCTAAAAGCAATAAAATACCTGTAGTTTGTTCCGAGTTATTATTTCAAATGGTGATTTGAAAAAAGGCAACTGAATATCAGGCCAGGCTGAATTCAAAGATTTTATTTTTTAAATGAATTTTAAGTCTGTTTATTTCAAAATCAGAATATAAATTCATTCAAATTATTGTATTTTATTGTACTGTTGCAGCCTTGCTATGCTAAAAGTTTAGTTTTTTCATTGAATTTGAATCGTTTGGATTTTCATAAATATTGGTAATATTTGCTAATTACATATAATCCAATTGAAAATGAAACGACGTGATTTACTTAAATCTGCTTCGGTTATAGCTGCGGCCCCTTTATTCTCAGCCTGGTCAGAAAGGTTTTCAGAATCAGGCAGCACTTCACAAACATTAATAAATCAAATTTCGCGTTTTGGAGATGACCGTGACTGGTTTTTTGAAAAACGATATGGCATGTTTGTCCACTGGGGTTTGTATGCGATTCCGGCCTGGCACGAACAACACCAATGGCGGGCAAGAGTGGAAAGAAAAGAATATGTGAAACTTGCTGAACATTGGAATCCAAAAAAATTCAACCCTGAATTGTGGCTTGATTTAATGGAAGAAGCAGGGATGAAATACATAACAATTACGACTAAGCATCACGACGGATTTTGTTTGTGGGACACTGCGCAAACCACATTTAATACAATGAATACGCCTTATGGGAAAGACGTAATTGGAATGCTGGCTGATGCTTGTCATAAACGCGGTATTCCCCTTTGTTTGTATTATTCAATAGCTGACTGGAATCATCCAAATTATCCAAACGAAGGTCGCCACCATGAACTCCAGCCCCAACCTCAGGATTCACCTGACTGGGAAAAATATATGGATTTTCTGAAAAAACAGGTTCGCGAGCTTTGTACAAATTATGGCGAAATTCACGGCTTTTGGTGGGATATGAATGTGCCGCTTTATAAAGATAAATCTGTAAATGCAATGATTCGGCAGCTTCAACCCAAAGCAGTTATTAACAACCGTGGTTTTGATGACGGCGATTTTGGTACGCCTGAAAGGGATTATGATAATAATGCAAGCGAAGTAAAAAGTTTTGAGCGAATAACGGAAGCTTGTCAATCAGTGGGTATGGAAAGCTGGGGATACAAAAAAGATGAGGATTACTATACCGACCGGCACCTTATTGCCAGCATAGACAAATACCTTGCACGCGATGCAAATTACTTATTAAATGTTGGTCCGACAAGTGAGGGAATAATTCCATCGCAATCAGCAGAAATTCTTAAACGGATTGGCGCCTGGAAAAAGTCGGTTGACGAGTCTTTTTCTGATGTTGCATTTAATCAGGGCTTAACTGAAGCTGCGGGTGTGCTGACAACCAATCGGGATAATACTTTATATGTCCACTTAAACAGGTTACCTGTTGGAAATGGGATAAAACTGAAACCTGTTACTGTTGCCCCTCAAAAGGCAACTTTACTAAATACAGGCAAAAAGGTTGACGTATCTGTGAATTTGTGTCCAAGTGACCACGCAACGCAACAGGCATATTTGCGTTTGCGCAATCTTCCGGTTGATGAAATGTGCAATTCGGTAATGGTCGTGAAGCTTGAATTTGACAGACCGCTTAATGAAATCACCAAAACCGAAAACAGCAAAAGCGATTTGGAAATGGAGAAATGATTACTGAATGAGAGTAGAATTTTAAATACCTAATCCGACCATTCAAAATTTAAATGTCGGATTAGGTACTAAATCTGTAATACATTTGTTTGAATTTCAATAAAATCAAAACTGTTAAATGTACTTTTCTTTATTCTTTTAATCTGCTTGATTGAGAAATACCTGACTACATATCAACTTCAACGATTGCAAAATCGGTAGTTGAGTATTTGCCTTCCAGCAAAGTTTTACGAACTTTTTTAAATGCGTCAACCGTTACTTCAACATCCTCCAGTGTGTGCATAGCCGTTGGAATCAGTCGTAGCAAAATATCTCCTTTCGGAATTACAGGATACACAATCATCGAACAGAATATTCCATAGTTTTCGCGCAGATCATAAACCAAATTGGTTGCTTCTGCTTCACCACCTTTCATATAAACCGGTGTTACTGCCGAGTTTGTTTTTCCCAGGTCGAAACCGGCTTCACGCAAACCTTTTTGAAGCGCAGCAACAACTGTCCACAATCTTTCCTTTAATTCAGGTTTTGTCCGAATCAGTTCAAGCCGTTTTAAACCACCCAAAACCATTGGCATTGGCAATGATTTAGCATAGGTTTGTGAGCGCATATTATATCGTAAATAAAAACAAATATCTGTTTCGCAGGCAATAAAACCACCAATTCCGGCCATAGCTTTTGCAAAAGTGGCAAAGTAAAGATCAATTTTATCAGTAACCCCAAAGTGTTCAGCAGTGCCTGCACTTGTTTTTCCCATCATCCCAAAACCATGGGCATCATCAACAAGCAGACGGAATTTGAATTCGTCCTTCAAGGCAGCAATTTCATCAAGTTTGCCCATATCGCCGGCCATCCCGAAAACACCTTCTGTTATTACAAGAATTCCTCCTTTTTGTTTTTCAGCTAAACGGGTTGCATGCGTAAGTTGTTTGCGCAAGCTGTCAATATCGTTGTGCAGGTACACAAATCTTTTTCCCATGTGTAAACGAACTCCATCCAAAATGCAGGCGTGAGATTCAGCATCATACACAATTACATCATTTCTTCCGCAAATTGCATCAATAACCGAAACCATTCCCTGGTAACCGTAATTTAGAAGAAATGCATCAGGTTTACCAACAAAAGCAGCCAATTCACGTTCAAGTTGCTCATGTTTTGTTGTTTGCCCCGACATCATTCTGGCCCCCATTGGGTAAGCCATTCCGTATTGAGCAGCTGCGTCGGCATCAGCTTTCCTCACTTCAGGGTGGTTGGCCAGTCCCAAATAATTGTTTAAACTCCAGTTTAAAACTTCTTTGCCCCTGAATATCATTCTTGGAGCCAATTCACCTTCAAGTTTTGGAAAAGCAAAGTATCCATGAATTTTCTTCATGTGTTTACCTATTTCTCCTTTGTTAGCCCTGAATTTTTCAAATATATCCACGTTGTAATTTTTTTGTGATTATTCCGGTGCAAATGTAAACTTTTTTAATTTTCGCACAAACGTGTTAAATAATCCTAATAACTGATTTTATACATGAAAACATTCCTATTTTCACGCCCGATTTAAAGTTTGGTTTACACGTATGGAACTATAAATGAATATGCTACGAAAAACATTTTATCATTAAATACGTTTAAATTTAACTCGTAAAATCGTTTTAGGTATATAAAAAAAGTATATTTTTGCGCCATGTTAATAAAAAGGAGATTTTTTTGGTCAGGACTAATTCTGTTAACAGTAATTTTAAGTTCATGTGGTAGTTACAATAAGATTGTAAAAAGTACCGATTATGAATATAAATACAAAAAAGCCATTGAATATTACGAGGATGGTGAGTATGTTCGGTCAGGTACATTGCTGAAAGAACTTGTGAGTATTTACAGGGGAACAAACCGTGCGGATAAAGTTTATTATTATTATGCAAAGAGTATGATTGGCCAGAAAGACTATTTAATGGCAGGTCATTTTTTCAAATCTTTGATAAAGGAATATCCAATGAGCGATTTTGCTGAGGAATCTTATTTTATGGATGGTTATTGTTCTTATCTAATGTCTCCAAAAGCAAGGCTCGATCAGAATGTTACAAAAGAAGCAATCGATGCATTACAGTTGTATGTTAACCTTTATCCGTTTAACGACAGGGTTGATGAGGCAAACCGGCTGATTGATGAGCTGAATGATAAATTGGTTTTTAAAGCTTATTTAAGCGCTAAACTTTATTACGATTTCGAAAATTATAAAGCATCAGTTATTGCTTTAACCAATTGTTTGAATAAATTTCCTGATTCAAAATACAGGGAAGAATTAAAATTTATGTTACTCGAATCGAAATATATGCTTGCAATAGGAAGTGTTTATGATAAAAAACAGGAAAGACTTTCAAGTGCGCTTGATGAATATTTCGCATTTGTCGATGAATTTCCGGAAAGCAAGCACATAAAAGATGCCGAGAAATATCACAAAGTGACCTCACAATTGTTAAATTATAAAGAAGAAACAAATATTAATTAAATGGATTACAAGAAAACAAAAGCTGCTCCTTCAACAATTTCACGTGATTTGGAAGTGTTAACACAGGAAACCGGCAACATTTACGAAACTGTGATGATTCTGGCAAAAAGGGCAAATCAAATTTCGTCTGAATTAAAAGAAGAATTAAATCAGAAACTCCAGGAATTTGCATCATATACTGATAATCTGGAAGAAATTTTTGAAAACCGCGAGCAAATAGAAATTTCGAAGTTTTACGAAAGAATGCCAAAACCTTCTTTAATTGCATTTGAAGAATTAAAGGAGAATGAAATTTATCATAGAAATCCAAGCAGGGAGAATAAACCAAAAGTTTAATTTCAATGCCCATGAGGCTTGAAGGCAAAAAAATAATATTGGGAATTACCGGAAGCATAGCGGCATACAAAGCAGCTATGCTTTTGCGTTTATTGGTAAAGGAAGGCGCTGAGGTACAGGTAGTAATTACTCAGGCCGGCAAGGAATTTATTACGCCGGTAACGCTTTCGGCGCTTTCAGGCAAGCCTGTTATCAGCGAATTTTTTGGTGCAAACGACGGTACATGGAACAGCCATGTTGACCTCGGATTGTGGGCAGATTTAATGTTGGTAGCTCCGGCAACTGCTTCAACGATTGCTAAAATGGCAAACGGTATTGCCGACAATATGCTGGTAACAACCTACATGTCAGCAAAATGCCCCGTATTTATTGCGCCGGCTATGGATTTGGATATGTTTGCCCATCCTTCAACCCAAAAAAATATTGAAATTTTGAAATCCTTTGGCAATTCAATTATCGAACCTTCGGTAGGTGAACTTGCAAGTGGATTGACAGGTAAGGGAAGAATGCAGGAACCCGAAATTATTGCAGAAATTGTTGCTGAACATTTCAATTCGAAAAAAGTATTTAAAGGGAAAACTTTCCTTGTAACCGCCGGGCCTACCTATGAAAAGATTGATCCTGTCCGTTTTATCGGAAATTTTTCATCGGGGAAAATGGGCTATGCAATTGCCGAAGAACTTGCCGGTTGCGGTGCCAAAGTAATTTTAGTTTCGGGCCCGGTTTCGTTGATAACCGGTAATAAGAATATTCAGCTAGTTAATGTAGATTCAGCCGGTGAAATGTATGATGAATGTTTGTCGTGGTTCCAGAAATGTGACGGAGCTGTAATGTGCGCTGCCGTTGCCGATTTCACCCCAGTTTCAGTTGAAAATAAGAAAACAAAACGAAGCAGGGAAAACTGGAGTATTGAGTTGCAGCCAACCAAAGATATTGCTGCGAAACTGGGTGAATTGAAAAGCGAAAAACAAATACTTGCAGGTTTCGCCCTTGAAACCCACGATGAAATCAGCAATGCTAAGAAAAAGCTGGAAAGTAAAAATCTCGATTTTATTGTTTTAAATTCTTTAAACGAAGAAGGAGTAGGTTTTCAGGTCGATACAAATAAAATTACAATCATCAGCAGAGACAATAATCAACAGTTTTTTGAGTTAAAAAGTAAGAAAGAAGTTGCTGTTGATATTGTTAATAAAATCAAATCAATTATTAAGTAGCGCTTTTGCCGGAGTTATTTTTCTATTTTTATAAGCATTATTTTTAAATATTATGAAGTCATTTTTGCTATTAATATTTTCTCTGATATATTTTATTTCAGGCGTGTATGCCCAGGAACTGCGCTGTAATGTAACTATTTCGCACCAAAGGATTCAGGGGGCAAACCAAAATTTGTTCCGCACAATGCAATCTGATGTTTACGAATTTATGAATACACGGAAATGGACTGATCATGTGTATAGTTACGATGAAAAATTGAAATGCAACATCATGATTCTCCTCGAAGAACAACTTTCTGCCGATGAGTTCCGTGGTTCAATACAGGTACAATTGATAAGGCCTGTTTTCGATTCGAGTTATGAAACTACAATACTGAATATCAAAGACAATGATTTTCGTTGCCGTTATGTCGAATTTCAACCTCTTGAATTCAACGAAACTTCCAACCGGGAAAACTTAACAAATATATTGGCTTATTATGCCTATGTAATTCTGGGTTTTAGTTACGATTCGTTTTCACCTGAAGGAGGGACACCCTATTTCGAAAAGGCGCAGGCAATTGTAAACAATTCTCAAAATCTGCCGGTAAAAGGATGGAAATCATTTGAAAGCGAAAGAAACCGCTACTGGCTTCTTGAAAATATAATGAATAAATCCTATTCCGATTTTAGAAAATGCATGTATAATTACCATCGGAATGGCCTTGATTTAATGTCGCAAAGGGCTGAAGAAGGCCGTGCAAACATTGCCGAATCACTCCGCGATTTGCAAAAAGTTTTCAGGAGACGGCCGTCAACATATATTCTTCAAATGTTCTTCGATGCAAAATCGGATGAACTCGTAAATGTTTTTTCAAAATCGTTTCCCGATGAAAGGACGCGTGTATTAACTATTCTGAATGAAATCGATCCCTCGAATGGCAGTAAATACTCAAAAATTTCTGATACCGAAGAGTTGTAATAAAATTTAAGATGCTAACCAGACTTTCAATTTCAAACTACGCTCTGATTGATAACCTGACCATTGATTTTCATCAAAAACTTAATTCAATTACAGGTGAAACCGGTGCCGGAAAATCGATAATGCTGGGCGCTTTGGGTTTGATACTTGGCAACCGTGGCGATTTATCGGTGTTAAAGGACAAAACAAAAAAATGTGTTGTTGAAGGATATTTCGAAATTGGGAATTATCAGTTGCAACCTTTTTTTGAGGAGAACGATCTGGATTATGACACAACAACAATTATTCGCAGGGAAATAACCGTTTCAGGCAAATTCAGGGCTTTTATAAATGATACTCCCGTTAACCTGAAAACCATGCGGGAACTTGGTTTAAGCCTGATTGATATTCATTCGCAACACCAAAATCTGGAACTTGGAAACCGCAGATTTCAACTCGATTTGGTTGATACGGTTTCAAAATCCAGTAAAGTGCTTGTACAATATCGCGAATTATACAGCGGATTTATCTCAATACAGAATGAACTGAAGGAATTAATTGTCAAAAGCGAGAAAGAAAGCGCTGACCTTGATTACTGGCAATTTCAGTTTAACCAGCTTTCAGAAGCCGGTTTAAAGGAAAATGAACAGGGGGAACTTGAATCGTTGCTCGAACAACTTAATCATTCAGAAGATATTAAAAATGCTTTTTCCGAAGTTCAGGATTTACTTGACAACGAACAATTTTCGGTTGTTCAGCATTTGAAAGAAAGCCAGAAAAAGCTTGAAAACATTAAAAATTATATTTCTGAAGTTCCCGGTTTGACTGATCGTTTACAAAGCAGTTTGTTCGAAATAAAAGA
Source organism: Draconibacterium sp. (assembly GCA_035391305.1). Taxonomy (GTDB): domain Bacteria; phylum Bacteroidota; class Bacteroidia; order Bacteroidales; family Prolixibacteraceae; genus Draconibacterium. The sequence continues at coordinate 1,126 of DAOPKR010000025.1, read as the reverse complement.
TATTTTGGATGAAATAGAACGATTATCTGCAAATGTTGAACACGATCCGGCTCAGATAGAGTTTGTAACCGACAGGTTGAACCTGATTTATAGTCTGCAGCAAAAACACCATTTTAACTCGGTTGAGGAATTAATCACACTCCGTAATTCGTTTGATGAAAAAATCAATCAGGTAACCGGTTATGATGATGAAATTAAAAAACTAAAAAAAGACTTTGAAAAAAGCCGTTTGAATCTTGAGGAGAAAGCCGGTGAACTGAGTGCAATCCGTAAAAAATCGTTCAAACAAATTGAAACAGAAATTATTGGCGATTTGCAACAGTTGGGTATGGCAAAATCGAAGCTGGAAGTAGTACATGAACAACTTCCGGATTTCACGATAAACGGAAAAGATGCCGTTTCCTTTCTTTTCAGTGCAAACGCTGATTCTGAACCTGCCGAAATTTCCAAAGTTGCTTCAGGTGGCGAAATGTCGCGCCTGATGCTGGCAATAAAAAACCTTCTTCGCAAATCAAAATCACTTCCAACGGTTATTTTCGACGAAATCGATTCAGGTGTTTCGGGCGAAATTGCACTAAAAATGGGTAATATCATCAAATCCTTTTCCGATTCAACGCAAATTATTAATATCACGCATCTGCCACAAATTGCCGCAAAAGGCGATGCGCACCTGATGGTTTACAAATTTGAAGATAAGGGAAAAACCTACACTTCAATTAAACACCTCAATACCGATGAACGCATCGTTGAACTTGCCAAAATGGTTGGCGGCGAAAGCTATTCGGATACAACGCTAAGAACTGCTGAAGAATTGCTGAAAGGGTAGCGTGTTTTTTGATTGTTTTGAAATTCCGGCATTAAGGCCTTTAATTTAATCCTATTTCATAACTGTATTCTGTCAATAATTAACAATCCTATATTTCACCTGAACACTGCCTGATGAACTTCTTCAGAAGTTAAATGAAATGGCGATAAAACTTTCTGCTCCCAAAAACAGGATTACTGAAGATGCTCTTCGTGCATATTTGGATCAGTTAATACGTGACGAATATGAGCAGTCATTTAAAATGGCAAGTGAAGATGTTGAAATGATTAAAATGGCAGAAGAAGGGCTGGTAGATTTTGG
>DAOPKR010000024.1:38230-41010 GCA_035391305.1 Draconibacterium sp. | reverse complement strand
AAAATGAAAATTGAAAACTTAATTCAAAAAGCAACTCAAAGTGCATTAATTGATATTTATGATTTTAATATTGACGAAAATCAAATTCAAATTCAAAATACCCGAAAGGATCAGGAGGGAGATATAACGTTATTAGTATTTCCTTTTCTTCGGTTTTCAAAAAAATCAGCTGAGGAAACAGGCCGGGAGATTGGAGATTATATTGTAAGCAAAATTAATGATGTCGAATCTTTTAAAGTAATTAAAGGATTTCTAAATTTCAATATTACTAATGAATATTGGATCAGGAATTTAATATCAACCTATAGTAATTCAGACTATGGAGTTATTTTACCGGATGAACAATCAAAATTAATAATGATTGAGTATTCTTCTCCAAATACGAATAAGCCGCTTCATCTTGGTCATATCAGAAATAATTTACTTGGTTTTTCAATTTCCGAAATATTGAAGGCAAACGGAAACAAAGTAATAAAAACAAACATAGTAAACGACCGTGGGATACACATTTGTAAATCAATGTATGCATGGCAAAAATGGGGAGACGGAAGAACTCCTGAAAACACAGGAATAAAGGGTGATCATTTGGTTGGGGAATTTTACGTGGAGTTTGATAAAAGATATAAAGCAGAAATAAAGGAATTAATAGAAGAAGGTTTCTCTCAGGAAGATGCAGAAAACAAGGCCCCGTCTATTTTGGCAGCACGTCAGATGTTATTAAAATGGGAAGCAGGAGATGAAGAAACTGTTAATCTCTGGAGAAGAATGAATGGCTGGGTTTATGATGGTTTTGACGTAACGTACAAAAAATTAGGTGTTGATTTTGATAAAATCTATTATGAATCGGAAACTTATTTAAAAGGTAAAGAAGAAGTATTAAGAGGAGTTTCAGAAAATATATTTATTCAAAAAGAAGATGGTTCGGTATGGGCTGATTTAACAAACGACGGGCTTGATCAAAAAATATTGCTGCGCAGTGATGGAACCTCGGTTTACATGACTCAGGATATAGGAACTGCAAAAATGCGATATTACGATTTTGATATTGACAAAATGGTTTATATAGTCGGTAACGAACAAAATTATCACTTCCAGGTGTTAGCAGTTATATTGGACAAATTGGGTTTTGACTGGGGAAAAGATTTATACCACTTTTCATACGGAATGGTTGAGCTTCCTTCCGGAAAAATGAAATCAAGAGAAGGAAAAGTTGTGGATGCCGATGATTTGGTTGATGAAATGATACAGGTCGCGCGAGATATGTCAGCTCAGTTGGGAAAATTGGATTCATTGTCGAAAGAAGATGCTGAAAACACTTTTAGGATGATTGCTTTGGGGGCTTTAAAATACTTTATTTTAAAGGTAGATCCACGAAAAAACATGATGTTTAACCCGGCTGAATCTATTGATTTTAATGGAAATACGGGACCGTTTATTCAATACACATATGCGCGTATTAAATCGGTATTAAGAAAAGCCAAAGAAAATAAAATAGCAATTGATAGAAATGTAAAGGTGAATTCTTTATCATCGAAAGAAAAGGATTTACTTAAGCGAATTACTTTATTTCCAAAAGCAGTAAAAGAGGCAGGAGATAGTTACAGCCCGGCAATAATTGCTAATTATTGCTACGATTTAGTTAAGGAGTTTAATCAATTTTATCATGAACATTCAATTCTCTCAGAAGCCAATAAGGATCAATTAAATTTCAGGTTAATACTTTCAGCTACTGTAGCCCAGGTTGTTAAAAAAGGAATGAACCTTTTGGGAATTGAAATGCCAGAAAGAATGTAATGGAAAAAGGAGACGTTTTATGTCTCCTTTTATTCTTTCCAAGTAAAAATTGATTTAATAATTTAGGGAAAAGCGTCCTTCCTTTGTATATAAATTCTGAAAAGAGTAAAATAGTAACCCCTTTCTAAGAAAATAATTCAAAATTCTAATAATTTGTATTAAAACTAAATAAGAATACAAGGGCTTATTGTTTGTAAGTAGTTGAAATATAATGCATTGAAAAATATGTCAATGATGATTGAAGAGAACTTTTATAAAAACAAAATGGGAACAATCCAGTTAAGAATTATTCCCATTCACTATCAGCAACCGAAGTTGCGTTCAGTGTCAGACTACTGTTATTGTGGCCGGCTTCCTTAATTCTTGCGAATTATTTTCTGCCCGTAACTTATTGGTAAAGCTTACTAAGGCTTAACCTTTAAGTTGTCCATTAAACATTCCGGATGTTTTTATGGACGAAGCGTTTGTCAGTAATTTCTGCTTCATCCTTTCGGATTCTACTTAGTTTAATCAACCTTTCCGGATTTGACTCTTTCCGGGTTGTGCAGTTCGGTAACTCAAACCGTAATCTGAATCACTCCTGCCTGACGACCTCAATATTGAAAGAACTTCTGGATTTTCTTCCGATAATTGATTGAACTTTGACTTTCCAGTTAGCCATGCTCAAACTTCTGCTTTTCCAGTGTGCCGTCCCGAAAGCCGGTGTGAAATGTCTATGGTTTCAACTAAGTAACTTTTGTCATTTCCACTCTTTCCAAGCTGCCTTTTATCGCTTGTCTGATGTAACAAATATAAAACATAGATAAGGTATTTGTCAATATTTTTTTGATGTATAAATGCACAGAATATCAACCGCCATTATTAACAATTGTTGAAAAGAATAAAATGATGGTTATCATTCAGTTCATTACCATTTCAATTTTTACTTTACCCAAAATATTTTTCAATGAATCCAGATCCATTGAAATTCCAGCTTTTCATTTTTT
>DAOPKR010000024.1:31457-38130 GCA_035391305.1 Draconibacterium sp. | reverse complement strand
GTTCCTGACCTTTCATTTCTTTTTATGTCAAGAGTTTCATCCACAGGATTTATGTTTTTTGGAGTCAGTGAATAGCCGCCTTCTATGTTTTTAGCAACCAGTCCATCCTTAAATTCTGGTTTTTTGTCATATTCAACAACAATTACCGAAATGTATGGATCAGGTTGTAAGTCAGGTAGTTTTATCTCAGTAAACAAGCCGTTTTGAGAAAATTCGAGTGGAGATTTTTGTTTGTCAGAAAGTAAATAAATATTTCTTGGAGTGGATGAAACACCTGTTAGCCCTAACTCTTTGTTTAAAGGCCAATTAAAAACATGTAAATATAGATTAAATCCATCTCCTGTTTTTTTACTGGTAATTTTACCCCAATCATGCAGATCTTTATCAAGATCAAATGCCATTGTACCATAAATCGATTCCCCGTTTATTTCCAACCACTTTCCCATTTCCAGTAACCGTTGTGAAATCTCAAAAGGTACTTCACCGTTTGCACGCGGTCCAATATTCAGCATGAAATTCCCATTCAGGCTCGCATTGTTTATAAGGTTTTTGAGCAGGGTAGTGGTTGATTTCCATTCAGCGTCAGTAGCGTGAAAACCCCATGAATGTGCAACTGTCGCCGGTGACTGCCACGGAAAATCTTCCTTTTTATTTCCAATCTGGTTATCTCCCAATGTTTTGAAATCAATATCAGAATCTTCTTCAATTGAGAGGCCAAGTCTCGAATTTACCAGACAGCTTGGTTGCAATTCCCTTATTAACGTTTTTAGTTGTAATAATTGTTCTTTAGTAACGATCGTTTGTGAATGATGAATCCACATATCAAACCAAATCATTCCTATTTCGCCATAATTTGTTACTAATTCCCGCATTTGCGGAATAACTTTTTGTTGCCAGTAAATGTCATATTCTTCCGGACTGATTCCGTATATTTCGCGGGTGTGGTCCCATCCAAATTCATGCTCCCAATCAACCCAGTGCGAATAATACAAGCCTAGTTTTAATCCATGTTTTCTACAGGCATCGGCCAACTCCTTTACAATATCGCGTTTGGGATTTGTATAATTACCCAAATCGTAATCGCTTACTTTACTATCCCATAAAGCAAAACCATCATGATGTTTTGCTGTTAAGGTAACATATTTCATTCCCGATTTTTTTGCAAGAATTACCCATTCTTCAGGATCAATTTTATCCCAGTCAAACCTGTCAAGCAAAGTGATGTATTCTTCTTTGTCAATACGGTTTCTGTATTGCAACCACTCAGCATAATTATTGTCGTTGCGCAACTTCTCACCTTTCCAGTAACCCTCGGCACCACTATATACTCCCCAGTGAATAAACATTCCAAATCGTGCGTCGGTAAACCATTTTGCCCGTTCGTTGGTATGTGATTGACTGAAAACATTTAAACTTAGAATAATGCAGAAGAATGTAAACAGATTCTTTTTCATGGTTTAGTATTTTTGGTAAATATAAACTGGTCAGTATGCCTATAATCTTAATAAACTATATTATAAGTCTTAAATCTGGTTAGGATAACCTTCCTTTAAAATCTTCGTATTGAAATTTTCTGATTATTTGTATAGTTTCATTTTCTTTCCAAATGGCAATTGCCGGGTGGTTTACACCATTAAACATTGTGGTTTTTACCATTGTGTAATGAATCATATCTTTTAAAACTACCAAATCGCCAATACAAAGTTTCCTGCCGAAATCATAAGCTTCCATATAATCTCCTGCAAGACAGCTAACACCGCCAAGACGATAACAAAATTCGTTTATTTCTTTTGGATCACTTGCACCAATTATTTTTGGCCGGTATGGCATTTCTAAAGTATCGGGCATGTGGGCTGTAAAGGAAACGTCGAGTATTGCAGTTTTTATTCCTTTATGTTCAACTATGTCTTTTACTGATGAAAGCAAAACACCGGTTTCCCATGCAATTGCACTCCCGGGTTCAAGTATAACTTTTACATTATATTTCTGTTTGAACTTTTTTAAAAGCTGAATTAAATGTTCGTGATCATATCCTTCCCGGGTCATTAAATGTCCGCCCCCCATGTTAACCCATTTAACCTGGTGCAGGTATTTTCCAAATTTATTTTCAAGTTTTTCGAGTACCTTTTCGAGACTATACGAATCAGATTCACATAAAACATGAAAATGGAGGCCTTCAATTCCTTCAGGTAACTTATCGGGGAAATTATCAATCCCAACACCTAGCCGTGAGCCTGGCGCACTTGGATTGTACAAATCTGTTTCAACGTCCGAATATTCAGGATTTACACGAATTCCACACGAAATAACATGGTCTGATTTTTTAGTTTCAGGATAAAATTTGTTGAATTGATTGAATGAGTTAAATACGATATGACTGCTGTATCCCATCAACTCGTTAAATTCATTTTCGAAATAAACAGGTGAATAAACATGAGCGCGGGTTTTCATCTCTTCAAAACACAATCGTGCTTCAAATAATGAACTTGCTGTGGCTCCTTTCAAATATTGCCTGACTAACGGGAAGGTACTCCACATAGCAAAACCTTTAAATGCCAGAATAATTTCAATCCCGGCTTTATTTTGAACGTCGTTAATCAATTCAAGATTTTTTCGCAAAAGTTTTTCGTCTAAAACAAAGGCGGGTGATGGAATTTTTGAATAATCCAATTTATAAATTTTTAATCCTGTTTATAATTTAAAATCAGTATAATATTTGGCAATCAAATTAAGTTCGTCATCTGTCAGTTCGCTCAAAAGAACAGGTATATCTTGTGGTCTTGATCCTTTTTGGTTGATTCGGTTCATAAGGCTCCAGTCTTTTTGAGGACTTGAGGGATTGGGATCGGCAGGTTCATGAGCCGGCAAATCGTAGCGGGTAAAATCGATAATTTTCTCCGGAGTATTAAAATGCCAGTCTCTTAAAGTGGCCAGGCGGAATTCCTTGTTCATAAACCATTTGATCTCAAGATTATTATATGAATCTCCCAGGCCGGAACCACGTTCGAAAAAGCGGTAATTCATTTTTTCGTTACTAGCGAACTGGGCTCTGTACAATTCTCCGAATTCACCAAAAGTAACGAACTGCGTATCGGGCCAGCGCTTTTTAGTATCAGAAACCCACATTTCCATGGCGCTGCAAATAAAATCCGAACCAAATTCGTGCAACAACTGAGCTTCCCATATGTTGGTCGTCCATCCGAACCCATTTAATTCAAATCCTTTGTCAAAATGAATGGCCATGGTATGCATTACTTCACGATGTCCCAGATCGAGCCCCCATCCTTTGTAGGTTTCAATCGGGCCGATACCTCGCCGGCTGTTGAATCCTGTTATTTCGTGACCTGTCGCACCGCTTCTTCGGGCACAGATAAAATCCATGGTCCACCCGTCGAGATTGACACAATCGATAAAATCGTTTTTACCCTGTGCCGGTTTACAAAAATGTTCGGTTGAAGGATAAAACGGATAGGAAACAGAACCATCTGCTCCGCCGCCGTCAATAGCATGCTGGCTCCAGATTACCGCATGTGCGGTATGTATTTTCTCCTTTTCAGCAAGATATTGCAAAGAGTCAGCAGAGAGAAATCCTCCCATAATTGCTTTTGGCCTATATCCGTTGCCAACGAAATCAGAAATAATCTGTATTGCTTCGGTCATTTCCTTGTTGACTCTTTCGCGTGGCAAATACATGGCCGGGAAATAGCCGGGGAAATAGGAGACTTCGTCGCCAAAAGTCTCTTTACACTGAACCACATAATCGCGAATTTCGCGGAAATGATCCCTTTGATCCTCTAACGCATTAAGAGTAAAACCCCAGGTTAACCGGCCATCAGGATTGTTTTTTGCAAATGCCTCACGCAAAGAACGCGCATAATCCAGGGTATGAAAATCGTATTCATCGCGTGGATGTAATTTTACATCCCTCGAAACTTCCCAGGGAGTAGTGCGAATCATAATACACAAGGTTACAAACCGCTTTCCTGTTAAAGGGTCTGTAACTATGTAATTCATTCCATTTATTAATTGAGGGGCTGCAAATGCTCCAATTCCTGTAAGAGCAGAAGTTTTGATAAAGTTACGTCGGTCGATTATCCGCATAATAATACTTAAACTTCAAGATCAACATTAAATACTTCATTCCAGGGTAAACCATGTACACCAATTTCTGCCATAAACGGATCAGGATCAAACTCTTCCACATTGAAAACGCCTGCACCGCTCCACTTTCCGGTAAGCATCATCATTGCACCTAACATTGCCGGAACACCGGTTGTATATGAAACTCCCTGGGTGCCGGTTTCGTCGTAGGCAACCTGGTGGCTGCAATTGTTCCAAACATAATAGGTTTTTTCTTTTCCGTCTTTCAACCCTTTTATGCGGCATCCGATAGATGTTTCTCCTGTATAGTTTTCGCCCAAATCTCCCGGATCGGGAAGTACTGCTTTTAAAAATTCAAGAGGAATTACATCAACACCTTTGTATTTAACAGGATCTATTCTCGACATTCCAATGTTTTGGATAACCCGCAAATGTGTCAAATACTCATCGCCAAAAGTCATCCAGAAGCGGGCACGTTTCAGGCTGGGGTAGTTTTTCACAAGTGATTCAAGTTCCTCGTGATACAAAACATACGAATTCCGTTTTCCAATATTTGGATATGTGAGAGCCTTTTTAATTTCAAATGGTTCGGTTTCAACCCATTTCCCGTTTTCCCAGTATTTTCCTTTTTGGGTAATTTCACGGATATTTATTTCGGGGTTAAAATTTGTAGCAAACGCTTTACCATGGTCTCCTCCGTTGCAATCAACAATATCTAAATAATGAATTTCATCAAAATGATGTTTTGCCGCATAAGCAGTATAAATACCTGTAACTCCCGGATCGAATCCACAACCAAGTAACGCCATGATTCCTTTTTCCTTAAACTTTTCATTGTAGGCCCATTGCCAGCTATATTCGAATTTTGCTACATCTTTTGGTTCGTAATTGGCTGTGTCCATGTAATTTACTCCGGTTTCCAAACAAGCATCCATAATAGGTAAATCCTGGTACGGAAGCGCTACATTGATTACCAATTCAGGTTTGAATTTATTAATTAAAGCAACTACTTCAGGCACATTGTCGGCATTTACCTGTGCTGTTTTTATACGCCCCTTGCCAACTTCACGTGCAATAGTTTCGCATTTCGAAAGAGTGCGGCTGGCTAAAAGGATTTCTGAAAATACTTCCGGATTATCAGCACATTTACTTGCTACAACACGTCCTACACCTCCGGCTCCAATAATTATTACTTTGCTCATTTTTTCTTACTTGTATTTATTCTTTTTCTGATTTTTCTGAAACAGTAATATCTGTTTTATTTTATCAAAACCTGCAAAACAGAAAGGCAAATTACGTAATTTTTAATGAATATATAAATTCGTAAATGGTATTTTGAATCTGAAATTGCTTGCAATACAAATGAAAAATGCATGCAACCGATATAATTTTATTGACCTGATTGACGTCCTTTTGAAAATTCTTTCCCAATCTTTCAGAAAAAATAGTTTAATTTGTCGCTAATATAAATACCAATAATTTTTTATGATTACGTAATGAAAAATACCTATTTTGATTTGATCGAACAGAGCTATTACTTTCCACAGGAAGGCTTCGATTTAAGAGATAACACGCTAACATTTCACGGAATCTCTTTAAAATATCTGATTAAAAAATATGGAACACCATTCCGGTTTATTTACCTTCCTAAAATAGGCGATCAAATAAAAAAGGCGCGTAATCTATTCAACAAGGCTATAAAAAAGAACAATTACAAGGGGAACTATTACTATTGCTACTGTACAAAGTGTAATCACTTTTCGCATGTAATAAATGAAGCTTTAAAGCAAAATGTAAACCTTGAAACATCATCGGCATATGACATTGATTTGATTTTGAGCCTTTACCGCGATAAGAAAATTGACAAAAACCGGGTCATTGTACATAATGGTTACAAAACCGATGAATACCTGGCCAAAATTCTTAATCTTCAGGAAATAGGGTTTCGAAATAATATTATTGTTCTTGATAGCATCAACGAGTTAAAACGGATTGAAAAGCTCTCAAACGGTGTGAAGATTAAAATTGGAATCCGAATGGCAATCAACGAGGAGTCTCAATCGTCTTACTATACTTCGCGATTGGGAATCAGGCACAATGATATTCTGAAGTTTTATATTGAAAACATTAAAGTCAAGGAAAATCTCGAATTAAAAATGTTGCACTTTTTTGTTGATTCCGGAATTAAAGACAGTTTGTATTACTGGGGCGAATTTCAGAAAGCAATGAAACTGTACATTGATTTGAAAAAGCAATGTGATACTCTCGATTCGTTTAATCTTGGCGGTGGATTTCCAATCAGGAATCATCTTGGTTTTGAATACAACTATGAATACATGATTAACGAAATTGTTTCAGCAATTAAAGATACATGTGCGGTTGAAAAAGTTAAGGAACCTGATATTTACACCGAGTTTGGAAAATATACAGTTGGCGAAAGCGGTGCAATCATTTTTGAAGTTTTGGAACAAAAACAGCAAAACGATACCGAAAGCTGGTACATTGTTAACAACAGTTTGATGAATACAATTCCGGATGCCTGGTCGATATTCGAGAAGTTTATTTTGTTGCC
>DAOPKR010000024.1:23273-31357 GCA_035391305.1 Draconibacterium sp. | reverse complement strand
AATATCGTTGATTATGTTTATCGAAACGAGCAGTCGGCAGTTGACATGTTTAAAATACTGGGTTACGAGAAATAGTTACAAAGTAAAATACAAACTGACGGCGATTTTTAATCGCCGTTTTTTTTGCTGATTTCTTAACTGAATAAATATTTTTTGCAAAATAAGTTTCTTTAACTTTGAAAAATCGGCTTGTTTTAATCAGGTTCGTTTTAAAAAACTTATTTTGAGGAGAAATGAATAATAATATCAGCGAAGTTATTAAAAACAGAAGGGCAACTCCACCGAAGTTCCTTTCAAAGAAAGAAGTATCAAAAGAGCTAATTCAATTACTTCTGGAAAATGCCAACTGGGCCCCAAACCATAAAAATACCGAACCCTGGCGTTTTAAAGTTTATACAGGCGAGTCGAAACAAATACTTTCCGATGAAATTTATACTTCTTTGATTAAGAAAATAGAGTCAGGCGAATCTCTTAATTTACAAAAGGTAGATAAGTTCAAATCAAGCATTGAGAATGTTCCGGTTGCAATAGCCATTATTTTTGAACGCGATTCGGCAGAACGTGTTCCTGAATGGCAGGAAATTGCTGCAATTTCAATGGCTGTACAAAATATGTGGTTAACTGCTACAGATTTGGGTTTGGGAGCATTTTGGGCAACTCCCGAATTTTTACCCTTTTTAAACGATATTGTTGGTATTCAACCACAACAAAAATTACTTGGATTTTTTTATGTTGGTCACATTGCTTTGGATTACCCCTCTCCGGGAAGAGGAGACATTGCCTTAAAAGTTGAATGGCGTGAATAGGATAGCGAAGGTAAAATTCATTGGTTAATATTTAAAGTATTCAGATTTATTCAACTTAAATGAAAAGTTATAAGATATTTTTTTGGTCGGTTTTGTTTTTAAGCATGAATTTTTTTTCTGAAGCTCAGAAAATAGATTCGGGAAGTTATCATACAATTCGTGGAAATTTAAACAATTCAGCCATTAAGTTTGAAAAAGAAAAAATGGGGCGAGTAGTTTTCCTTGGCGGCTCAATAACATACAATTCCGGCTGGCGCGATTCGGTTTGCAGTTTTATTCAACAAAAATTTCCCGAAACTGATTTCGACTTTGTAAATGCAGGGATTCCTTCAATGGGTTCAACACCAGGAGCTTTCAGGTTTGAACGCGACGTTTTGAAAAACGGAAAAGTGGATTTGCTGTTTTTAGAAGCTGCCGTAAACGATTATACAAATAAAACTGAATCTGAAGAGATAATTCGGGGGATGGAAGGTATAGTTCGGCATGCAAAAGCTGCAAATCCGCTGTGTGATATCATAATTATGCACTTTGCTGATCCGGGTAAATTGGAAGATTACAGAAATGGCACAATTCCGAAAGTTATTCAACTGCATGAAAAGGTTGCTGAACATTATAATATTTCAACCATAAATCTGGCTAAAGAGGTAACCGGACGGATTGATGCGGGAGAATTTGACTGGGACAATGATTTTAAGGATTTGCATCCATCGCCATTTGGACAAAATATTTATTTTCAGTCGATTAAGCAGTTTCTTGCAGATTCATTTGGATTGATACCTCAGGAAGAAAAACCGGTTGCAGTGGAATTGCCTGCACCGCTTGATAAATTTTCATATTCAAAAGGAATTTTGGTCGAACCAAAACCTTCAAAACAAATAAAGGGATGGAAATTTGTTGAAAACTGGAAGCCTGAAAATGGAAAGGGAACACGTTCAAATTACGTTGATGTGCCAATGCTTGTGGGAGATTTCCCCGGTAAAATCATTAAATTTCAGTTTAAAGGAAATGCTGTTGGTATTGCTGTAGCTGCCGGACCCGACGCAGGAATTATTGAATACAGCGTTGATAATTCGGATTGGAAAAAGCAGGATTTGTTTACTGAATGGAGTCAAAGCCTTTACCTGCCTTGGTATTATACTTTAGATTCGGGCTTAAAAAACAGTAAACACACGCTCCAGATCAGGCTTGCCGATGAAAAAAATCCAAAAAGCACTGGTACAAAATGTATCATCAGGTATTTTTATTTCAATAAAACAGATTGAAAATAATAATTGAGAGTTTTTACTTGAAATAATCAAACCCGAATTTGGCTTTTACTTTACCTGAGGCATCTTTCAAAATAAGTTCTTCGGGGGTAGCAGAATAATTTGTTATCTCCTCAAAAACACTGACTAATTCCGATTCAACATTATCATCCATACAAGCCATTTTTGTCATCAATATTTTCGAAAAAGTAATTTCGTTTGAATTTTTCAGTTCGAAACTGCCATTCATTACATTGCAACTGCTATTTCCTGTAAAACGGTTGTCTTCAGAAAGTAATTTAATAAATGCATCTTTTTTAGTTTTTACAGTTTTGCCGTTCAACTCTGTTAGTTTCCAATATTTATTGGTGATTTCATTGTTAGCTTTTTCCATAATATAATTGTTGGCCAAATCTCCGGTTATGCGGCTGCCGCTTTTATCGAGGTGAAACAATTTGTTTTCGCCAACCTGATAAACCTGCTTCTCAAAGTTGTCAAGTGTTATTTTGCTACCACTTTTATCCCATGAAAATGTACCTTTTGTTTCAAAAATATTATCTTCTTTTCCCAGGTAACTTGTTTTCAAACTATAAGTTAAGTTCTCATTTAAAACCAATTGGGTTTTTAACCCTTCACAATCGGCACAGGGTAAAATTCCCTGATATGTGCCTTGCCAGTCAACAGATGTCAAACTATTGTCGGCAACTTGTTTTACATTTAAAGAAGTAGTTTTTTTTGAAGAACTACATGAAAAAATGCCAAATGTCGCGGCCAAAATCAGCATGAGATATGTTCTTGCCTTCATTTAATTGTTTTTTAAATTTTGAAACTTTTCTTTTGAAGTATTTTTGCATTTGAATCGGTTTATGAAAGTTAGCGTTTTAACTTAATATCTGGTTTTTTCTGTATAAAAAACGTTATAAACTTAATTTGAGACTTAACTATTTTATTGATTCTCAACAAAGCCAGTGATTTGTATCAATGCGATAAAATAAAAATACTGTATAAAAACACAGTGAATACAAGTGTTTTTACACAGTATTTAAGAAATTTAATTTAGAATTTTGTTTATATTCTAAAATAGGAATGTAACACCAATTGTACCTCCTGCCAATACCGAACCGCCGCCCGCTTCAGCAGTTATTCCAAGTTTTTCGTTAATAAAATACCTTGCGCCAACATGGGCACCTAAACTAAATCCACCGCTTCCGGAACCTGTATAATCAAAACTTCCACTTCCGTCGTATTTAGTATTCCAGATATAGTAACCCAAAGTAGCACCTGCATAAAAGTCCCATTCATCAGAAGCATTTAAAAGTTCATTAAAATGGTAACTTCCCCTTCCGTTTAATCCAACAATGGTGTGATTCCATTTGTAACTTGCATATTTTTCCGATTTTGACTGAAAGGAAAAATCACCTCCAACAGTAATATTATCAGCAACCGGCATCTCGTAACGCACAAATACCGGAATACCCCAACCTGAAGCACCAACACCAACTGTTACCAGTTTCGTATTATCAGTGTAAGGATTAAACTGTGCAAAGCTGTTTGTAGCCACCATAAAAAAAAGAATAAAAACTGAAACGAAAATTTTGTTTTTCATAATGTTAAAATTTTAAGTTATTAAATCAAATACTAGCATGAATTTTTTGATAGAATATATAAAGGTACAATATACTTCAAATAATTCTAATTGTCAATTTCGTTTTTTTCTTTATAAAACCAAATAATTAATTTTTTGTTCTGTTGCGTTTAACTGAAATTTTGTTGGTTTCAAAATAATTGGAATTTAATCATCGATTTTAAATTAACCTGTATTAAAATATTTTGAATTATTTTAAACAGATATTTAGTTGCTTAATGAGTTCTTCAACATCTTCTTCGTTATTAAATATACTCGCCGAAACCCGCATTCCTTCTCCTCTTGCCGAAACAATAATGTTCTTTTTAAAAAGTTCATCGACAACAAATTTCGGGTTTTGAATTTTGGCAATCAAAATTCCCGACCGGTGTTTATCTTCTTTCTGAACAATAATATCAATTCCAATTTCACGAAGTTTTTTTTCAATCAAACGATTTAGAAATAATACCCGGTTCATTACATTTTCGGGCCCAATTTCATTGAACATTTTTAAAGCTCCTCCCAGTGCAAAAATATTGGGAAAGTGCGGGCAACCTGACTCAATAACAGATGCCTCATTTTTCAAATCCAAATCAAGGTTATCCATTTTTCCGGGTGTGAGTACGCTTCGCCAGCCTGCAAAAGGGAAATTGTCGGGGGCCAGCCATTTTTTGTTAACGTACAATCCTCCGATTCCATACCCGGCCGTTGCCCATTTCAACCCGGTAAACATCAAAAAATCTATGTTGCATTTTTTTACATCAACTGGAAAAATGCCAAGCGCCTGGGTTGCGTTAACTACAAAAATCAGGTTATTTTCTTTGCATAATTTTCCCAGTGATTCCAGGTCCTGCCTGAATCCTGTGCAATATTGCACGTAGCTGGTAACAAGTACTTTTATATCAGGAGTAAGGTTCTTTTTAACGTCATCAATTGAATAGCTGTAATTATTTGGTTCAACAAATTTAATTTTGGTTTTTTGATTAATCCATGGAAATGTAGTTGATGGAAATTCGTCGCGCATGGTTAAAACGGTCTCTTTATTTTTAAGCATTTGGGCAACCAGATTCATTCCATGCGAAGTATTTGTCGTAAACCCGATTTCTTCGCGTTCAGCTCCAATAAAATCTGCTAAACTTTTTCTTACGTTTTCGGTTCGTGCCAGCCAGGTTTCCCAGTAAGTGTCGCCAAATTCGAGCATTTCATCGTAAAACAGTTTTCCTTCGTTTGCAGCGCTTTGCGAAACCGGCGACCCGCCTGCAGGGTTCAGGTAAACATATTTTTTGCAAACGGGAAATTCATCACGTACCTTTTTCCAATCGACCATAATATTAAGTTTTAAGTTTAAAGATGAAAGTTTAAAGTGAAAAATAAAAGTTTAGTCAAAAAAAAGGGAACCAATTCTGATTCCCCTTTTATATTTTATTCAGCTACAAAGTCTCACTACCAGCTACTCTGTACTTTTTTATCTTTTTTTTACAATGAATCCCCAAAATCGGCTTTGAATTTGGCAACTAATTTTTCTACCCAGTTCCCAACTGGTTTCAAGCGGCCCATGAAGAAACGGAGGAGCGGCGGTTCTTCAACCCATTCCAATCCACCTACCAAATCACGATTATCATAAAGCCATTTTACCCTGTCAATCACAAATTTGGTTTGCGAAAGAGTGAAAACCCTTCTTGGAAAAGCTAACCGTAGTAATTCAACGTCAGCAAGTATATCATCGCCATTTTCATCACGAATACTTGAAATTGTGCCACGTTCCATTCCCCGGATTCCGGAAACTATAAATAAAGCAGCAGCTAGCGCACCTGCCGGATATTGTTGTTGCGGTACATGAGGAATAAAACCCATTGCGTCGATATGGCATCCAAGCGCTCCGGAGGGAGTTATTACCGGAACACCGGCTGCATCAAGTGAATTTACTGCGTATTCAATAAAAGAAGGTGATTGGCTGATTACAGTGTCGTCACAGGTTTCGTACATACCAACTGCCAGTGCCTCAATTTCGCGTGTTGACATACCTCCGTAGGTTGTAAAACCTTCGAATAAAACAAGCAAATCGCGCATTTTAAGATACAAATCCTTATTGTTTGTGCAAATTCCTCCACCTCTTGTTGAACTTACTTTCCTACTCGAAAAATAAACCATGTCGGCATAACCACACATTTCATTAAGGATATCTTTAATTTGTGCATTTGCAAATTCTGGTTCACGTTTTTTTATCATGTAAGCGTTTTCACCAATCAAACTGGCATCAAGTACCATCATTGTTCCATTTTCTTCGCAAACTTTTTTAACGTCGCGCATGTTTTGCATCGAAAATGGTTGTCCGCCAATTAAATTGGTCGAAGCTTCCATGCGCACAAATGCTACACGTTCAGCACCATATTCTGCAAAAACTGCTTTTAGTTTATCAATATCAATGTTTCCTTTAAATGGCTCGTTACTTTTAATGTCAAGCGCTTTGTCAGTATATATTTCCAAAACTGTACCACCGTTAATCATCATATGTTCTTTGGTGGTCGTAAAATGGTAATTCATCGGAATTACATCGCCTTTTTTGATAAATACCTGCGAAATTATATTTTCTGCTGCACGTCCCTGGTGAACAGGCATAACATAGTGTTTACCAAATACTTCGCGTACAGCTTTTTCCATGCGGTAAAAACTTTGCGAACCTGCATAAGCGTCATCTGCTTGGTGCATCGATGCAACCTGATTGTCGCTCATAGCATTGGTTCCCGAGTCGGTAAGCATATCAAGAAATACATTGCTTGTATCTAGAAGAAATGTGTTGAATCCGGCAGCTTCCATTGCTTTTGCGCGATCGTCAATTGGTCTTAAAAATAGTTTTTGGACTACCCTCACTTTGTGTAATTCAACCGGGATTTGTTCTTCTTTGTAGAATTTAATTGTGGTGCTGTTTTGATTTGTCATTTTGTTGTGGTTTATTGTTTCAATTTGAAAAAGTACCAAAGTTAAATTTTACAATATGAAAATCAAGATGAGGTCACAAATTTAGATTTTGTCAAAATAAGAGTGGTTATTTTTGAAGCAAAAATTGAAAATTTGCTTGAAATAAACTGGAATATTACACCGCTAAAATGAAGAATCAGACATGCACCAGATCAAGTATTTTCTCCAGCCAAAGGGCGTCAGTTTCCGAAAATGAAGCTTTTTCAGAGCTGTCAACATCCAAAACTCCAATAAATTCACCCGCTTTGTTTTTGAAAGGAATAACAATTTCAGAGTTTGAGCGCGAATCGCATGCAATGTGACCCGGAAATTCGTGAACGTCCTCAACAACAATTGTTTTCTTCTGGTTGAAAGCAGCCCAGCAAACACCTTTATCTTTTTCCAGAATCTGGCAGGCAACCGGTCCCTGATAAATATTTACAGTCATTTTCCCGTTGTCGAGTAAATAAAATCCTGTCCAGAAAAAGTACTCCATTTTATGATGAAGCACTGCAATAATTGTAGCCATTCTTGCCGACTGGTTGTTACTTTTCAAAACCAATTCGCTCAATTGAGTATAAATTCTGCTGTATCTGCCTTCTTTTTTCTTTTCTTCCATGTTTGTAACCTGCTTTGATTTTGCTGTACGAAATAACAAAAAAGAGCAACACCATGTATAAAAACTTAAATTTTTGAAAGGTTGGGAACCATCATTTTGAATCTCAAATTTTGTTTCCGTTCTTTTTCCTTATTTTTGCCAACTTAAAATAAAAATGAAATGGCACAAAAACCTTCCATACCAAAAGGAACCCGCGATTTTTCACCATCAGAAATGGTGAAACGGAATTATATTTTCGATTTGATAAAGGAAGTATTTCGCTTGTATGGATTTCAGCCCATTGAAACTCCGGCAATGGAAAACCTTTCAACTTTAACCGGAAAATATGGGGAAGAAGGCGATAAGCTACTTTTCAAAATTCTGAATTCAGGCGATTTTATTTCAAAAGTTTCTGATGAACTTTTGGATGAAAAAAACTCGAACAAACTCACCACAAAAATTTCGGAAAAAGGTTTGCGTTACGACCTCACTGTGCCTTTTGCAAGGTTTGTTGTTCAATATCAAAACGACATTACTTTCCCGTTTAAACGTTACCAGATTCAGCCGGTTTGGCGTGCCGACAGACCACAGAAAGGACGTTACCGCGAATTTTACCAGTGCGATGTGGATGTAATTGGCAGCAACAGTTTATTAAATGAAGTTGAGCTGGTTCAAATTATTGACGATGTATTTAAGCGATTGAAAATAAATACGGTAGTGAAAATCAACAACCGGAAAATATTGGCAGGAATTGCTGAAGTAATTGGCGAAAACGAACGGATTATTGATATTACAGTTGCCATTGATAAACTTGATAAAATTGGCCTGGAAAAAGTAAATGCTGAATTGGCAGA
>DAOPKR010000024.1:9076-23173 GCA_035391305.1 Draconibacterium sp. | reverse complement strand
GGTCGATATGACGATCTTACCGGAATTTTTGGGCTTCCGAATGTATCGGGTGTTGGCATTTCTTTTGGTGCCGAACGTATTTACGATGTGCTTACACAAATGAATTTATTTCCTCCAAAATCTTCAGAAACCACAAAAGTTCTGTTTGTAAATTTTGGTGAAAAGGAAGAAGCCTACTGTTTGCCGGTTTTGGCAGAGTTGCGAAAGAATGGCATAAATGCCGAAATCTTTCCTGACAGTGCTAAAATGCAAAAGCAGATGAATTATGCCAATAAAAAGGAAATTCCATTTGTGGTTCTTGCAGGTGAATCGGAAATTCAGGCAAAATCTTTCACATTAAAAAACATGGAGAGTGGAGAACAAAAATGTATTTCTGCTGAAGAACTGCTTGATACACTTTCGGCGGTAAATAGTTAGTTTATTGAGGTATAAATTAATTTTTTATTTTTGTTGATATGAGAAGAGCCCGATACAAATACCTGTTTTTGTCGCTATTTGCCCTGTCTGCAATAGTTCTGTTACCTTTTTTTTCTGTTTCACAAAATACCCAGGTTGCTGACAGCGTTTCGCGGTTTAACTCTTTCAAACATAATTCCAACGGATTTATTTTCACTACTTCCGACGGTAGGTTTGAATTGCATTTTGCCAGTCGTTTACAATTCAGGTTTTCAACACATAACGATCTTAACCCGCTTAATTATGATGATTTTGATTTATCAAATGCACAACTCTTTAAAATTAACAGGGCACGTTTAAAAATTGGCGGTCATGTATATCAACCCTGGATAAAATACTATTTTGAATACGAATTGAGCCAAAGTAATTTGCTTGATTTTAGGTTAATGTTTGATAAACTTCAGTGGTTTAAGGTGAAGTTTGGTCAATGGAAAACCGAGTTTACAAGAGAGCGTTTTATAAGTTCAGGAGAACAGCAAATGGTGGATCGTTCGTTGATCAACAGGGTTTTTACGCTTGACAGACAGCAAGGACTGACAGTTTATGGTCACCTGAAAGAAAAAAAATTGGCCGATTTTGATTATTGGGTAGCCGTATTAACAGGAATGGGAATGGGAGCCACAGAAAACGATGACAATAAATTGATGTATTTTGGCCGGTTACAGTGGAATTTTCTGGGAAGAGAACTTCTGTTTGAGGGTGGCGACCTGGAATTAACTAAAAAGCCAACTGGTATTTTTGCAGTTGCCGCCGTAACAAATACAAGTCCTTATACAAGGTTTTCGCAATCAGGCGGAGGTAGTCTGGAAGGTTATGAAGACGGAGTTGCAGGGCAATATACTGTTAATCAGGTACAGTTTGAATCGGCATTTAATTATATGGGATTTTCCTGGGCAAGCGAATTTCATCGCAAGGAAATAAATGACAATGTGAATTTCACAAAAACGATGCTTGGTGGTTATTACATGCAAATGGGATATTTTCCGCATCAAATATTGTTGTTTTGGCCTGAGCCACTTGAAATTGCAGCACGGTTTTCACAATATCGGCCTGATGTTAAAGCAGATGGCAACAATCAAAATGAATTTGCACTGGCTTTTAACTGGTTTTTTGTTGGGCATAAAAATAAATTAACTGCCGAAATAACACGATTTGTGTTTAATAATCAAATACTTCCGCAAAGAAATCAAACCAGGTTCAGGATTCAGTACGACATATCGTTTTAATAAAAAAACCGGAAGAAGTTAATCTCCCGGCTTTTCGTGTCGATTTTTTAAATGTTTTTTGGCAGAATATGTAAAACTCTGAACGTCAGCTTAAATAGATTCGGTTTCTACAACTTTCGAAAGGATATCAGTATAAGGAATCAACAGGTATTTTTTTCCGTTGAAATCAATTTCTGTACCTGAATAAGGTTTGTAGAGAACCTCGTCACCGGGCGCAATCTCTGTTTTTTCGATGTTACTGATTGCAACAACTTTTGCAATTTCCTGTTTCTCTTTTGCAGAGTCGGGGATAATAATTCCCGAAGCGGTTTTTTGCACTGCTTTGTCTTCCGACAATTCCAACAGCACATTTTGGTTAATAGGCTGTAATTCTTTCATTTTTACAATTCTTTAAATTAAACATTTATAATGATGACTGTCTTCAACTCAGTTCTGAGCATCTACACAATCAAATATTTTAATTAATTAGAGCTCAATAACATATTGTCAATATTCTCTTTGAACATTTTTTTTGTGTCTTCTTTTGAGCGTGCTATCCCTGAAGTCATTGATGGTTTTCCATCTATCGGGATATACAAAAATGCCGGAATTCCCTGAATTCCAAATACAGCAGCCAATTCCTGTTCTACCTGTGTATCAATTTTATAGATTGTAATTTTCCCAGCATATTCACCTGAGAGTTCTTCCAAAATAGGCGCTGCAATTTTACATGGTCCGCACCAGTCGGCGTAAAAGTCAATCAAAGCAGGTTTGCTTCCTTTATATTTCCATTCTTTTGGAGAATTTTCGTAATCCCAAACTTCTGCCAGAAATTTGGCTTTATTGAGTTTAACAGTTCCACCTTCAGCAGCGCTGCTTTGTGACACAGTTTCAGCAGGTGTTTCCTTTGGGTTGTTTTCGTTGCCCTTATTTTTTGCCTGGCCTGCGTTGCAGCTTTGCAACGAGATAACAGCAACCGCCAGGATAAATAATAACTTTTTCATTTTCATTTAATTATTCTATTTGTTATTCATTTTAAATTTAAACGTCAATACTTATTGTTAGTTTATTCCCAATAACGAATTTATTCTTGTTTTGTCAAATCCCACTATTATTTGCCCGTTAATTTCGGTTTGGGGAACTCCCTGCTGACCGCTTTTTCTCACCATTTCTTCGGCGGCTTTCTGGTCGGCAGCAACATTCACTTCCCGATATTGAATGCCATTTTCCTGCAAGTGCCTTTTTATTGTTGTACACCACGAACAGGTTGGCGTTGTATAAACCACAACATTTTTACGTGGTTTTTCATTGTTTGAACCCGTAACAACAAAAGCCGACTTGTCAAAAATTGCATTAAACTGCTCAGGATTATGACACCCCTTAATTACATTCTTCAGGTTGTTGTTTTCAAAATAAAGCAGTGAAGGCACACTTTTAATATTGAATTCTGCATGTATGTCCCTAACCTCATTAACATTGGCTGAACATAGAACTTCGCCCTTTTCATTTCGTTCAGTTTTACTGAAATTTTCAAAGGCACAGTCGCTTTGCTCCGATCCTTTTTTATACAGCAGTAGCCATACCGTTTCGTTTATCTGTGTCAGAGATTTTAATTCTGATAAATTTGATATCTGTTTCATAATGCAAATATATAAATATTTAGATATGTTCGTTTTGTTTACAACCATTATGCCAAAAACCATTTTGAAAAATTGTCAGTAAAAAATAATTTTTTGTATTTACAACGCAACCAATAAGCATCAAACCAAATCTTAGTGAAGTAAACAATTAAAAATAGAGACTAGAATGAAGAAGATTATTTTTGTATTACTCGTTGGATTTATGTTCGTTTTTTCAGGCTGTCTGGATGATGACGGATATTCTTTAGGCGATGTTTGGGTAGGTTTTGGTGTAATTGAAAGTACCGACACTTACAAAATTGTTATGGATGACGGTGAGATTTTATATCCGGTAGCATTTGGAGGATATGTTCCCTGGAATGAAAATGATTATTCGGGCGAGAGCCACAAAGTTGAGGCTGGTGACAGGCTAATGTTAAACTTTACAATTCTTGATGATAAATTGAATGATGCAGGAGAGATTACAGCGTATTACGTAAAAGTAAATTCTGCTAAAAAAGTACTGACAAAAAGCGTACTCGACCTTACTGAAGCAAATAAAGACAGTATTGGTAACGACCCGGTTATTGTTCAGGAAACATGGATCGCCAATGGATTGTTAAATTTCCAGCTAAAATACTGGGGGCGCAACCAAACACATTTTATCAATCTTGTGAAACAACCCGGCGAACTAACTGCCGATGACCAACCATTTCAACTGGAACTGAGACACAATAACAATGATGATTCAGAAGATATTCCGTACACAGCATTTGTGTCGTTCCATCTTGATTCATTAAAAGTTGCGGGGCTCGACTCGGTTCGTTACACGGTCACTTGCACCGATTATGATGGCAAACCATTTGAATTTAACGGAGTTTATAAATACGGTGAAAACAATTAACCAAATGTTGGTTTAGTTGAAGAGGCGTCTGAAAAGGCGCCTTTTTTTTTGCTAAGATTATTTATATTTCAGATGAAATAAAATAAAGCGACTTCTATTGACATTAAAACTGGTGTAAAAATCATTTGTCGTCTCCGTTCATTTCTTTTATTTTGCCGATTAAATCTTTCAATTCTAATTCAAATGAAAAAAATAATGGTTTTATCAATGGCGGCTATGCTTATGTTAGGTTGTACAAAAAGGGAAACAAACTCAAATTCAAAAAATTATTTGCCCGAAACCCCAAAACTGGCATCCGACATTATGACACCCGAGGTGTTGTGGTCGTTTGGCAGGTTGGGCGAAGCTCAGGTTTCACCGGATGGCGAAACAGTTATTTACACAGTTACCTATTATAACATTGAAGAAAACAAATCTTACCGCGATATTTATTCAATTCCTGTTTCTGGCGGAGAGCAAAAGAATCTTACTAATTCAGCAGAAAATGAGTCGAATGTGGTTTGGCGACCCGATGGAAAAAAAATAGCCTTCCTTTCTTCGGCTTCGGGTTCGGTGCAAATGTGGGAAATGGATCCGGATGGAAAAAAGGCTACACAAATTACAAACATTGACGGCGGAATTTCGGGGTTCGGTTATTCCCCCGATCAATCAAAAATATTTTATTTGAAAAGCGTAAAACTTGATGAAAGTGTGAACGATTTGTTTCCTGATTTGCCAAAAGCCAATGCCCGTCTTGAAAATGATATTATGTACCGCCATTGGGATTCGTGGCACGACTACACCTACAATCATGTTTTTGTGGCCGATTATGAAAAAGGCAAAATTGGCAACGTAAAAGATATTATGGAAGGCGAACATTTTGATTCGCCTATGAAACCTTTTGGAGGCAATGAACAGATTGCCTGGAGCCCCGACGGGAAAACACTGGCTTACACATGCAAGAAAAAAGTAGGAAAAGAATATGCAGTTTCAACCAATTCCGATATTTACCTGTACAATGTAGAAACTGGACAAACAATCAATTTCACTTCGGGAATGATGGGGTACGACCAAAATCCTGTGTTTTCGCCCGATGGAACAAAACTGGCCTGGGAAAGCATGGAACGTGATGGTTATGAAGCCGACAAAGTGCGTTTGTTTGTAGCAGATTTATCAACAGGCGAAAAGAAAAATTATTCAGAAGATTTCGACCAAAATGCAACAGGGTTGAACTGGAGCGCCGATGGGAAATCAATTTATTTTATCAGCGATATTCAAGCTACCGATGAAATTTACAGGCTCGATCTGGCAGATGGATCTTTTGCCCGATTAACAGATGGCGTGCACGATTATAGCAATGTATTGTTGGCAGGCGAAAAATTACTGGCTCAAAAAGTTTCAATGTCGCAGCCAGCTGAATTATATATTGTTGACAAGTTAACAGGAAAAGATGAAGCCCTGACCTCAATAAACAAAGGAATTCTCGATCAGTTGACTTTAGGAAAGGTTGAAGAACGCTGGTTGGAAACTACCGACGGTAAACAAATGCAAACCTGGGTAATTTATCCGCCACATTTCGATCCGGGTAAAAAATACCCAACGCTTTTGTATAATGGCGGTGGTCCGCAAAGTACTGTTAGTCAGTTTTGGTCATACCGATGGAATTTTCAGATGATGGCGGCAAATGGTTATATCATTGTTGCGCCCAACCGACGTGGGTTACCTGGTTTTGGACAAGAGTGGAATGAACAGATTTCAAAAGATTATGGTGGCCAAAATATAAAGGATTTGCTAACAGCTATTGACGAAATTTCGAAGGAACCTTATGTTGATAAAGATAAACTGGGTGCGGTTGGTGCAAGTTATGGCGGTTTTTCAGTAATGTACCTGGCGGGTAACCACGAAAAAAGATTTAAAGCTTTTATTGCACACGACGGGATTTTTAACTTCGAACACATGTACACAACAACCGAAGAAATGTGGTTTGTTGATTGGGATTACGGTGGCGCGTATTGGGACAAAACCAATGCAACTGCCCAACGTTCATACTCATTTTCTCCGCATAACTTTGTGCAAAACTGGGATACTCCAATTTTAATTGTTCAGGGCGGAAAGGATTACCGGGTTCCATCAGAACAGGGGATGGCTGCATTTAATGCTGCAATTTTAAGGGGTGTACCTGCTCAAATGCTTTATCTCCCCGAAGAAAACCACTGGGTTCTGCAACCACAAAACGGAATTCTTTGGCAAAGGGTTTTCTTTAACTGGTTGGATAAATGGTTGAAATAATGAAATGATTTATTGAATTAGTCATCACCCGGCCAAAAGTTGGGTGATGACTAAAAAGTTAATTACTGGTACACTTTTACCCAATCAACAATCATGTTCACCGGCAAATCGTCAGAATTGACTTTGCCAACCCACGATCCACCCAATTGCTGATCTATTAAAACATAAAATGGTTGGTCATACGGCCACTGAGATTGATCAACCCCTTCTGCTTTTGGATAAGTAAAAGTATTAACTCCATTCAACGAAAACACAAGTTTGTCAGGATACCACTCCAGCCCAAAAGTGTTGAATTCATTTATATTGATTTTGGCAGTTCCACCGTGGGGAGGATTATTTTTCATGCCGAGTTCAAGGGTGTAGTATGAATGCGTGGTTTGATAAATAATATCATCGAAATTCAGGTGTTCCATAATATCGATTTCCCCGTTTTTGGGATAATTGCCAAATTTATTTTGTTCGGCAAGCATCCACATGGCAGGCCACGAACCCTGTGCACATTCAAGTTTTGCATTGATCTCTATTTTCCCGTACTGAAATGCAAATTTAGCTTTGGTATAAATCCCGCCGGTTAAAAATGGGCGATGATCGCTTATTGTATCAGGATTTAAAATTCCTTTTAAATGTATTTTTCCATTTTCTATTGCATAACATTTCGGGTCTTTTGTCATGTGTTTTCCCCAATCGGCATTGTTTGGAGGTATTTTTGTCCATTTTGTGGTGTCTAATTCCGGGTTGTTAAAATCGTCCTGCCAAACCACTTCCCAGTCCTGCTTTTCCCGATTTTCATTTTGAATAAAAATGTATGAATCAATAATAACATAAGGTTTTCTATTGCATCCGGTTAATCCGCACATGATCAGAAAAATAACGGCCCAAATATGTTTCATTTATATTTTTTTTAGTTTGACAATACTGCTTATTTTTCGAAGTCTTACAAATATATCCAATAAAAATACTTCGCCCAAAAACACTATTTTTGATGAAATTTTTGAAAAATACTGTTCATGCAAAAAATACATGTTGGTTTTCTGGGAGCAGGCGGAATTGCACAGGCTCACGCATATTCAATTGAAGCATTAAAATATTATTATGCCGAAGTTCCGGAAATTGTTTTAGAATCGGTTGCGTCAGCGCGGGAGGAGAGCCGCGAAAGATTTGCCCAAAAATTTGGGTTTAAAAATGCACAATCAGTTGAAGAATTTGCACAGAATGAAAAGCTGGATGCAGTTTTTATTCTCGGCCCAAATAAAGTGCATTTCGAGCATTTTAAACTGGCTTTGAAAATGCCAAACGTAAAATACATTTATCTCGAAAAGCCGGTTTGTTCAACTTTAGTAGAAGAGCAGGCCATAAGGAAATTGTTGAATGAAACCGGATCAGCAGTCAAAATTCAGGTAGGGTTTCAATACCTGCAAACTTCATCGGTTCGCGAAGCTTTGAACTTTTGGAAGTCAGGCAAATTGGGCAAACCTGTTCATTTCGATTTAAAATATTACCACGGCGATTATTTGCAAACTGCTTACCGCGAAAAACGTGTAACCCGCTTAACTCCTGCTCCCGATGGTGGGGCAATGGCCGATTTGGGCTCGCACGGAATTAGTTTGTTAATGGCTTTTTTAAATGAAGAGCTTGAAATTACAGGAGCTTTGCAAGGTGGTAATTTTCCAGATGTGCCTGAAGGATCAGATTTGTTCAGTTCAATTTCGTTGGTTGACACAAAAACCGGGGCAGTGGGAAATATGTCGGCAAGCCGGATTAGCTCAGGAACCGGTGATTTGGTTTATCTCGAAATTTATGCCGAAAAGGGCGCAATCCGATATTCATCGCAAAATTCAGAATATTTTGAATATTATCTTGAAGGTTCAAACCAATGGATAAAACAGATGGTGGGCAGCAATTACAAACCTGTAACAAGTTTTCCGTCAGGTCATGTTCCTCCGGGTTGGTTGCGTTCAATGGTACATGCACATTACCGGTTTTTTACCGGCGACGATGCCACTTCTTTTAACACCGATTTAAATCACGGCTTGGCAGTGCAGCGGATTGTGCGTAAAACAGCAGATCATTTGGCAGTTTTCAGAAAAAAATACAGAAATGACGAATAGAAAAAGTGGAGTTCTATTGCATATTACCTCGTTACCGGGAGAAGATGGAACTGGTACACTTGGGAAAAATGCATACAAGTTTGTCGGGTTTCTCGAAAAATCGAAACAAAAAATGTGGCAGATTCTGCCACTTGGACAAGTAGGATTTGGCGACTCGCCTTATCAGTGTTATTCAGCATTCGCAGGAAATATTCAGCTAATAGATTTGGAATTGCTGGCAGAAGACGGCTGGCTGAAAAAAAGTGAAATAAAGTCTCCCGGATTTAATGTATTAAAAGCTGATTTTGAAGGATCGCGGAAATGGAAATTGCCACTTTTAAAAAAAGCCTACAATAATTTTCAGATTAAAATTGAACCCTGGCTGAACGAGTATTTTTATTTTCAATACGAGCATAAATGGTGGTTGAACGATTTTGCACTGTTTATGGCTTTAAAGGATTTTTTTAAGGGACTCGGCTGGCATGTTTGGCCTGACGATATTAAATTCAGAAAACCGGAGGCAATGAAGAAATATACTGAATTGCTTGAAAAAGAAATTGATTTCTGGATGTTTATGCAGTGGCAGTTTTTCAGGCAGTGGCACCGTTTAAAAAAATATGCCAATGAAAAAGGAATTGAAATTATTGGCGACGTTCCGTTGTATGTATCTACCGACAGCGCTGATGTTTGGGCAAACACTGATATTTTTTATCTTGATAAAGACCTGAACCCAACTTTCGTTGGCGGGGTTCCGCCTGACTACTTCAGCAAAACCGGCCAGCTGTGGGGAAACCCTGTTTTTAACTGGCATCGTTTGGAAGAGCGTCAATTCGATTGGTGGATGGCACGTTTGGGTTTTAATGTAAATATGTTCAACCTTGTGCGTATCGATCATTTCAGAGGATTAGAATCATACTGGTCGGTTCCGGCAGGTGAAAAAACAGCCATAAACGGAAAGTGGGAAGCTGCAAAAGGCTATCAGTTGTTACAAAAATTCAAACACGAATATGGTAGCCTGCCATTTATTGCTGAAGATCTGGGGGTTATTACACCCGAAGTTGAGAAACTGCGCGATGATTTGCAGCTCACCGGCATAAAAGTACTTCAGTTTGCGTTTGGCTCGGATGCGAAAAATGTAAATCTTCCACACAATTATAAACCTAACTTTTTAGTTTGCACAGGCACACATGACAACGATACAACACTTGGCTGGCTGACTTCAGCAAAAGGGAAAGAGAAAAAACTAATTCAGAAATACCTTGGTGAACCAGAAAAAGCTTTGCAAAACTCTATTGAAACGGTTTGTGCATCAACTGCAAAAATGGCCATTTTTCCGATGCAGGATTTACTGGGTTTGGGAACCAAAGCCCGAATGAATGTACCGGGGACTTCATCAGGAAACTGGGGCTGGCGTTTTCAATGGGAACAACTGAAACAAACTCAGATTAGTTTTTTAAAAGAAATTACGGAGAAATATAACAGGTAACCTAAGGTGTCTGTATTTTCTTAAACGATTTTTTAGTCAGATTGAAGAATTATTCAATTCATTGATAATTTAATTTTTTTATAAATTAGCATCATGAATTATAAAGAATTTATAAAAATAGATCCGTCAAAACGGTTTGGTAAACCAATCGTTCGTAATACGAGAATAACTGTATACGATGTTTTGGGTTGGCTGGCTTCAGATATGTCTTTTCAGGAAATAATCAGTGATTTCCCTGAACTTACTGAAGAGGATATTAAAGCGTGTCTGTTATTTGCAGCCGACCGTGAACATAGACTTCAGGTTTCGTTATGAGACTTCTTTTCGACCAAAATATATCATATAGAGTTATTCGTCTTGTAAAAGAAAAATACCCTGATTGTAAGCATGTCAGCGAGGTCGGTTTACTTAATAATACAGATACTGAAATTTGGCAATTTGCACACAAAAACAACTTTACAATTGTAACTTTTGATGCTGATTTCTACGATTTAGCTGTAATTAAAGGAATTCCACCCAAAATAATCTGGTTACGTATAGGGAATGCAACATCATTAAAGATTTCACATATATTGCATCACAATAAAGAACTTATTTTTGATTTTACAGATTCTCAAAACGAAAATATTTGTTTGGAATTGACATAAAAAGTAACTGTTTTTAAATGAGCCGAATGAAAAGTATAACGGGCAGTATCTTTGTAGTCGACAATCTTTGAAACAAAGGATTTATTTTTTTAGGACCAAATGTAACAAATAACATTTTCCTTTCTTCCCTCAGAAGCACAACAATACAGCTTTCATAAATTTCCTTGGCTGTTCGGCATGCAGCCAGTGTCCCGCTTCAGGGATATCAACGATCCGGGCATCAGGATAAATTTCTTTGATTAGGATTTCGTCTTCCGGTAAAATATATTTTGATTTCATTCCCCGAATAAAAATTACCGGGTAACTCATTATTGGAGCTCGTTCGTCGAGCCATTTTTTGTTCACCCCACTAACAATTTCATCAAGATGGTCATACAAAACCGGGGCATTTACCCGCCATTTATATTGATTATTTATTTTATCCTTTGCAACATTTTTTAATAAAAACTGGCGGATCCGGTCGTCATCAATTTTTTGTGACAGAAAGTCGTCAACTTCATTTCGTGATTTGATTTTTGAGAAATCAATCTCCTGCATAGCCAGTAAAATATTCTGGTGCAAATAAAACTGGCTGTCTTCTTTTAACAAAAGATAATCTTTGGGTGCGATATCGGCAATTACAAGTTTTTCAATCTTTTCAGGGAAATCAAAAGCAAACCACATTGCAACTTTTCCTCCCATACTGTGGCCAAGTAAAATAGCTTTTTCGATTTTGTGTTTTTCGAAAAATTCATTTAAATCAGCGCGCATATCGTTGAAAGTGTGCGAATCGGAAAATGGTGAACGGCCGTGGTTCCGTTGATCGATCATATAAACTGTATGTTTTTCGGCAAGATGTTTCCCAATATTCAGCCAGTTGTCTGAAGATCCATACAAACCATGTACAATTACAAGTGGCGAACCTGTTCCTTCTTTTCTGTAAAATAATTCCACAGTTAATTTTCTGCTTTAAACTTTAAACTCGAAATTTTTAAACTGAAACTACTTCAAACACGCCAGATATCTTTGAATTGTAGTTTCCAACCCCAAATAAAGAGCATCTGCAATTAAAGCATGACCAATTGAAACTTCAGCAAGATTTGGAATGTTTTTATACAGATAATTAAGATTCTCAAGGTTCAGGTCATGACCTGCATTTACTTCAATTCCCATTTTTTTTGCTGCTTTTGCCGCTTCAATAAACGGGTCAATTGCTTTGTGGCGTTCAATTGGGTATAACGATGCATAAGGTTCGGTATATAATTCAATACGGTTGGTTCTTGTTTCTGCAGCACCTTCAATGGCCAAAATATCGGGATCAACGAAAATAGAAGTCCTTATTTCGTTTTCCTGCAAACGCGATATTACTTCTTTTAAAAAACTAAGGTTTTTCCATGTGTCCCAACCGTGGTCGCTCGTAAGTTGGTTATGGTTATCAGGCACCAGCGTAACCTGGTCGGGTTTCACTTCGATTACCATTTTCAAAAAATCTTCACTGGGGTAACCTTCAATATTAAATTCAGTGGTAATTAAAGGTTTAATTTCGTAAACATCATGCCTCGTAATATGCCTTTCGTCGGGGCGAGGATGGATTGTAATTCCTTGTGCTCCAAACTCCTGGCATTTTATTGCAGCTTCTTTTACACTGGGAACTTTGCCACCACGTGAGTTTCTCAGTGTTGCTATTTTGTTTATATTTACACTTAGTCTGGTCATTTTTTTGAAATTTTAGTAGCGCAAGTTACAATTTTCAACGATATTGGCTGAAATATAAAAGTAAAGATTTTGCTTGCAGAAAATTTAATATCGGATAGTTTAACTTCTGTGAACAGCGCAGAAAAAGGGAAAAAAGCATTAAACTGCATGGATATGTTCAGGGTGTCTCACATTCCGGTTGTGAATGATTCAAAGTATCTTGGTCTTGTTTCTGACAAATTAATTTATGATTTGAATTTACTGGATGTTCCTATTGAAACACAACTTGACAAGTTAAATACTTCTCATGTACACAAAGAACAGCACATTTTTGAAATTGCCATTTTGATGTATAAATTGAAATTGAGTGTTTTGCCTGTTCTTGATACGGATCATTATTATTTGGGAGCAATAACTTTATATGACCTGGCTCGCAGGTTTGCAAAATTGTTTGCCCTTGAAGAAATAGGAGGCGTTATAATTCTGGAAATGAATGAAAATAACTATTCTCTTTCTGAAATTAGCCAGATTGTTGAAAGTAACGACGTTAAAATACTAAGTTGTTTTACCGACCGAAAGCCTGGTACCCACGTTATGGATGTTATCCTGAAATTGGACAAGGAGGATTTGTCGCCGGTTATTCAATCTTTTATGCGTTATGATTATAATGTTAAAGCTGTTTATCTCGATCAGTCGGAATTAAAGGATTTATATAAAGACCGCTTCGATCAATTCATGAAATTTATGAACATTTAAGCCTTATAAATGAAAGTAGCTGTTTTTGGTACAACTGTTTCAGAAAGTTTCATGCCTGTGTTAACAGAGTTTTTCGGTTTTCTGAAATCCGGTAATATTGAAGTTCAGATTTTTAAGCCTTTTTGTACATTTTTGAAAATGGAAATGAAATCGGAGCCATATTTTACTTCGTATTTTCATTCTTATCACGATTTCGACAATAAATGCGATTTCATATTTAGTGTTGGCGGCGATGGCACTTTCCTTCAGTCGGTTTTAAATATCAGGAATTTTGAAATTCCGGTAATAGGCGTTAACAGTGGAAGGCTGGGATTTTTGGCTGACATTTCAGAAGATCAGGTTCACAATGCACTCACCAATATTTTTAATCATAATTACTCGCTTCTGGAGCGGTCGATGTTGCAGGTTGATTTTAGTGGAAAAGAAAACCTTGAATTTAATTTCGCATTAAACGAAATGACAGTATTAAAAACTGATACTTCGTCGATGATAAATATTTATGCCTACCTTGATAAAGAATTACTTAACAACTACTGGGCAGATGGATTGATAATTGCCACACCAACCGGATCTACCGCATACTCACTCAGTGTTGGTGGACCGATTTTAACTCCCGATTCCGAGAATTTTGTAATTACTCCGCTTGCTCCGCATAATTTAACTATCCGCCCACTTGTTGTCCCCGATAATTATGAAATTAAATTAAAGGTCGAAGGCCGGGGAACCAATTTTCTTGCTTCGCTTGACTCCCGATCAATTGCAGTTGATCTTTCAACAACAATTACAATAAAAAAAGCCAGTTTCAAATTAAAAACTTTGCAATTGCCTGACCAGACATTTTTTAGCACGCTGAGAAATAAACTCATGTGGGGAATGGATAGAAGAAACTAAGATTAAGATTGGAAGAATAAGATTGATATTCTTAAATCCATTCAATCCCATCAATCCCATCAATCTTCTATGCCGCAAAAATCCCCAAAGTCCAATATTTACTG
>DAOPKR010000024.1:0-8976 GCA_035391305.1 Draconibacterium sp. | reverse complement strand
ATCAATCCCATCAATCTTCTATGCCGCAAAAATCCCCAAAGTCCAATATTTACTGCCTGCTTAACAATTTTTAAAGTTCTTTTGGGTTTTATAATAACATTCGGGTACGTTATTTTGCGAATTATATTACTTTTGTACCTCTTTAAAGCAGGGATTAGTAAAAAATTATCGACTTGTATTCTTTGATATTCAAATAGTTAGGTTGATGATTGGGGATAAGAAAAACGTTATTTTACAACTTTTTTCATGTTTAAAAGAAGGAAATATTTCTGCCTGAAATCCAGAGTTTTTAGTGAAATAATTTGTATGAAAATTGTATCTGAAACTATTGTTAATTAAACTAATTTGAATACCAAAATGAGAAAAATATTATTGGTGTTTGCAGCAGTTTGGATAACTGTTTCGGGGAAAGCACAAATTACAGCAGATATTGGAGTTTGGGGTGGAACATCAGTATATTTCGGCGATTTGGATGAAACAAATCCATTGCAACCACTAAATCCAAATTTCGGTGCCTATTTCAGGTATAACTTTAATTCAAGAGTTGGTTTGAGATTAATGTTTCTAACCGGTAATATTTCCGGCGAGGGAGTTATTGAAGATACGGAAACATCTTTTAATAAAGGAGTACAGGACTTTTCGCTGCAGGCTGAAATTAACTTTTTACGATATATTCTTGGAGTTGAGAAGACCCCTTATTCAGCTTATGTGACGGCAGGTGTCGGAGTAGCATACTTTCCCTACGACATGGATCCGGAACTTATTTCCCTTTTCAACCCGCAGAATAACAAGGGGACTTTTCCTGTGAACGAATCGGTAATGGCGCCAACAATTCCGTTCGGAATAGGTTTCAAATATACTTTGGGACAAAGACTCGGTATTGGAATTGAATATCAAATGCGAAAAATGTTTAGTGACAAACTTGATAATCTTGATGATCCACTGGCATTTCTAACTTATAATGCTGATGCGACTATAAAAGAAGAAATAAAATATACTGATTTAATACACAACAATGATTGGTCAGGTTATTTGGGAATCCACATAACCTACAAAATATACATGGGTAAAAAAGCGTGCCCGGCTTACGAAAGCAAAAACTAAAAATGGAATCGTTCAGAAACAAGTTAGATAAAAGCAGAATACCAAAGCATGTTGCCATAATTATGGACGGTAACGGACGTTGGGCTGAAAAACATGGAAAAGCCAGGGTTTTTGGTCACGAAAATGGCGTTGAGTCTGTCCGTTCCGTTGTTGAAGGAGCCGGTGAAATTGGGGTAAAGCATCTTACACTTTATGCATTTTCAACCGAAAACTGGGAACGCCCAAAACCCGAAGTTGAAGCCCTGATGGAGTTATTGGTTCATGCCATCGACAATGAATCGGATTTGTTAATGAAAAACAATGTTCGGCTTACAACTATTGGCGATTTAAGTAAAATGCCATTAAAAGTAAAGGAGAGACTTGACAGGTGCATTGGTTTTTTAAATAACAACACCGGGTTAAATTTGATACTTGCTCTTAGCTATAGCTCGAAATGGGAAATAGTAAATGCCATAAAAAATATTGTAAATGAAACAATTGAAGGAAATGTAAAACTGGAAATGATAAACGATAAACTGTTTGAGAAATATCTGAACACAGCAGAAACACCCGATCCCGAATTGCTAATTAGAACAAGTGGTGAGTTTAGGATAAGTAATTTTTTGTTGTGGCAAATTGCCTATACGGAGCTGTATTTTACTGAAAAATTGTGGCCCGATTTTAGAAAGGAAGATTTATTCGAAGCCATTTTTGATTTTCAAAACAGGGAAAGGCGATTTGGAAAAACAAGTGAACAGTTGACGATGTAATTAATGTATGAACAGAATGCAAAAAACAATAATATTACTATTTCTATTTTTGGCTGTATGGTTTCCCCGGGCATTTTCTCAGGAAAACGATAGCACCAATTTCTCAATTTACTATTCAAGTCCGGCTAAATATACTATTGCCGATGTGCAGGTATCCGGAATAAAATATCTTGATAAGTCGGTCTTGATACAACTTTCGGGCTTACAGGTGGGAAACGAAATTGAAGTTCCTGGTGAAGGAATTACAAATGCCATCAAAAAATTATGGCAGCAGGGATTATTTTCCGACGTAAAGGTTACCGCCACGAAAATTGTTAAAGATAATATATGGATTGACATTTATCTTCAGGAACGTCCGCGTTTGGCCGATGTAAATTTTATGGGTGTTTCCAAATCGGAAAAAGATGATATCACCGAAAAAGTACTTTTACTGAAGGGTAGCCAATTGACGGATAACCAGGTTATAAATGCTGAAAGGATAATAAAAAACATATTCCTTGAAAAAGGATTTTTAAATACAGAAGTAAATATTGTTCAGCGGGATGATACTTCCCAAAACAACAGCCTTATACTTGATATTTATGTTGATAAAAAAACCAAAGTTAAGGTAAACGACATTTTTATTACCGGAAACAAGGAAATCAGCTACATTACACTTGAACGTGCTATGAAAAAGACAAATACAAGGTCTCTTCGCAACACATTCAAAACAAAAAAGTTCCTTCAGGAAGAATTTAAAAAAGATAAAAAGTTATTAATCGACAAATACAACGAAAAAGGATACCGTGATGCAATAATTGTCAGAGACTCAGTTTATCAGGTAAAAGTTGGCAGAAAAGATAAACCAAGGGTAAATATTGATTTGGAACTTGAAGAAGGCAACAAATACTATTTTGGTGATATCAAGTGGGTCGGCAATACAATTTATCCGTCAGATTATCTTTCAAATGTTCTCGGTATCAAAAAAGGTGATGTTTTTAACCAGAAAATTCTCGATAAAAGGCTTTTTGACAATGATGTGGGTTTAAACAACTTATATCTTGATAAGGGTTATCTTTTCTTTAATCTCGACCCTATTGAGATTAATGTAAATAATGATTCGATAGATTATGAAATGCGAATTTCTGAAGGAAAACAGGCGACAATAAACGAGGTGCGAATTGTAGGGAACACAAAAACCCACGAACACGTAGCCCGACGCGAATTATATACTTTCCCCGGTGACTTGTTCAGTAAATCGAATTTAATGCGTTCATACCGCGAATTGGCACAATTGGGGCATTTTGATCCTGAGGCGATTAATCCTGATGTACAGCCAAATCCCGAAAACGGAACTGTTGATATTGAATACCAGTTACAGGAAAAGGCAAATGACCAGATTGAACTTTCAGGAGGCTGGGGAGCAGGTATGTTTGTTGGTTCAATAGGGTTAAAGTTCGCAAACTTTTCTGTGCGAAATGTATTCAATAAGGAAGCATGGAAACCACTTCCTACCGGTGATGGTCAAACATTGGGTTTACGTTTCCAAACCAGTGGCCGGTATTATCGTACAGTCAGCCTTTCGTTTATTGAACCGTGGCTGGGAGGTAAAAAACCTAATTCGTTTTCATTGTCATTGTCGCACTCTCGTACAAATTACAGTGCAAACAAATATTATCAGTCTTATAATCCTTATGGCTCAAGCGGGTATGGATATAATCCCTATGGTTATGGCGGCTACGGAGGATACAGTGGTTATGGCTATGGTGGCGGTTACGGTTACGATTCTTATGGTTACGGTGGCTATGGAGGATATCCGCAATACCAGTATAACTATGCGTCGGAAAGTACTAACGAAGAAAATGATCAAATTTGGGAAACAACCGCTTTGGCTTTAGGCTACGGATATAGGTTAAAATATCCTGACGATTATTTTACAATGTACCACGAGGTTTCTTTTGAGCATTATAACCTGAGAAATATGGGAAGCTATTTTTATTTTATGGCCGATTCAACCGGACAGGTAAACGGCACATTTAATAATTTTAGTTTCAAAACCGTCATTGGTCGAAGTTCAATAGATAATCCATTGTATTCAAGAAGTGGGTCAAGTTTTTCTCTTGCCCTGAAACTTACCCCGCCTTATTCGTTGTTTACCAACAAAGACTACAGTACGATGCAAAACAACGAAAAGTACAAATGGATTGAATACCACAAATGGGTTTTTAAAGGCCAGTTATATAATCCATTGTCAAAAAATACAAACCTGGTTTTGCGAACTGCTTTTGAAATGGGTTTTCTGGGATATTACAACAAATACCTTTTATCGCCATTTGAAAGATTTATTGTAGGTGGATCAGGTATGTCGGGTTATAATCTTTACGGTGCCGATTATGTTGCTTTGCGTGGATATAAGGATTTTAGTCTTAGTCCGAACAACGGTTCAAACATGTATTCGAAATTCACCGTTGAAATGCGTTACCCAATTACATTGAAACCAAGTGCAACAATTTATGCCTTAACGTTCCTTGAAGCAGGAAACACCGGGATGACCTTTCAAAACTACGTTCCGTTTAAACTTAACCGGTCAGCCGGGGTTGGAGTGCGTATATTCCTCCCAATGTTTGGTTTGATGGGAATTGACTATGGATATGGTTTTGACGAAATACCAGGCAATGCGGGAGCAAACGGTAGCCAGTTTCACTTCGTTATCGGGCAGCAGTTTTAAACAACTCCTTTGGCATGGAATATGATATTAGCATTATTGTTAAACAATAAAAATTAATACAATGAAAAAATTAGTTCTGTCAATATTAGCAATCATTGGATTGGCAATTATGGTAAATGCCCAAAAAATGGCATTTATCGATACTGAGTATATCATGGAAAACATACCGGCATACAAGGCAGCGCAAAACCAATTAGATCAGTTGTCATCGCAATATCAAAAAGAACTTGAATCAATACACGCTGATATTGAGCAGATGTATAAAGATTTTCAGGCCGAAAGTGTATTGCTTTCAGAAGATATGAAACGCAAACGCGAGGATGTAATTATTACAAAGGAAAAAGATTACAAAACCTTGCAAAGGAAATATTTCGGACCGAGCGGTGACCTGTTTAAGAAACGCCAGGGTTTGGTGAAACCTATTCAGGACGATATTTTTACAGCCGTTCAGGATATCTCGAACGAAGGCAGTTATGCCATTATTTTCGACAAAGCCGGAAGTACTACCTTGTTTTTTACAAACCCGAAATTTGATTTAAGCGATCAGGTTTTACAAAAGCTCGGATATAAATAATTAATAATTATATTTGCAACCAAAAATTTTAACATTACACTGATTATGAGAAATTTAATGAAATTTATTGCTGTTTTTCTTTTTGTAGGAATTGCAGCTTCTGTAAGTGCACAAACACCAAAATTCGGTCATATTGAGTTACAGGCATTAATACAGGTTATGCCGGAAAGGGCAACCGCTGAAACCGAGTTTAACAAATTTCAGGGTGACCTTGAAGATGTGTTTGGTGAACTGCAAAAGGATTTACAAACAAAAATGGCTGAATTTCAACAGTTGGGAGATTCAATCTCAGAAATTAAAAGAAATGCCAAAGTTACTGAGATACAGGATATGCAGCAACGTATTCAAAACTATCAGCAAACTGCACAACAACAACTTCAGCAAAAACAAGCTGATTTGTTCAAACCTATTTTTGCCAAGGCTGAAACAGCCATTGGAGAAGTTGCCAAAGAAAAAGGGTTGATTTATGTTTTTGATGTAAGCGAAGGTGGCAGCGTGGTTTTATACAAATCAAATGAAAGTTTGGATTTGCTTCCTTTGGTTAAAATAAAACTCGGAATAAAATAAGAAAACTTAATAATTTTCAGGAAGCCATTCGTTCTTTAACGGATGGCTTTTTTTTGCTAAACGGCATGAATTGTTGCTAACGTAATGATTAAAACTTATATTTAGTGCTTTCGAATCATCAAATAAAACCAAACGAATATGGCAACTATAGCAGAATCAAACAACTTGCAGGAAAGTAAAGTCCCGGCTAATACATTTTTGTTCGAAATAGCCTGGGAAGTGTGTAACCAGGTAGGTGGAATTTACACAGTTATACGTTCAAAAATACCTTCTGTAGTCGATAAATGGGGTAAAGAAAATTATTGTTTGGTCGGTCCGTATTTTGCTGATCAGGCTGCAGCACATTTCGACCCGGCTACCGATTATTCTACTCCAATTGGCAAGGCAGTATTAAAATTACAGGAACGCGGTTTTGACGTTCATTACGGGCAGTGGATAGTTTCGGGGAGGCCTGACGTTGTTCTGTTCAATCCTTATTCGGTTTATGATATGCTGGGTGAAATAAAACATTTCCTTTGGAAAGATTATCATATTTCATTGCCCGGCGGCGATGAACTTTTGGACAAGGTTGCTGCGTTTGGATATCAGGTCAAAGAATTTTTCAATTACATCTGTTTGTCCGATTTTGAACACAACCATGTTATTGCACATTTTCATGAGTGGATGGCAGGTTTGCCAATTCCGGGCATTAGAAAAGACAAACTGAATATTAAGATAGTTTTTACTACACACGCAACATTACTCGGGCGTTATCTGGCTATGAACGATCCGAAGTTTTACGACCACCTGCCATATTACAACTGGGAAGTTGAAGCACAAAAATTCAATGTAAAAGCTATTGCCGAAATTGAACGTGCATCAGCACATGGCGCACATATTTTTACAACAGTAAGTGAAATAACAGGTAAGGAATGTACACACCTGTTGGGGCGAACACCTGATTTGATATTACCAAACGGGTTAAACATTTATCGGTTCGAAGCGCTGCACCAGATACAAAACCAGCATGTAAAAATAAAAGATCAGATACATGATTTTGTTATGGGGCACTTTTTCCAGAGTTACCCGTTTGATCTCGATAAAACACTCTACTTTTTTACGTCGGGCAGATATGAATATCAAAACAAAGGTTACGATGTAACGCTTGAAGCACTGGCACGGCTTAACTACAAAATGCAGGTTGCTAACATGGATGTAACTGTTGTTACATTTTTTATAACCCGCCAGCCATTTTACACAATCAACCCCGAAGTATTGCATGCAAAAGCCCAGATTGAAGATATCTGGAGAGTTTGTGAGGAAATAAAAGAACAGGTTGGAAAACGATTATACACACAGATAACCTCGGCTGAAGGACCATACAGTTTCCCTGATTTAACCAAAATGGTTGATGATTATTTACGGTTGAAACTGAGACGCAATATCCAAAGCTGGAAAACACAAAAGCTACCCAAAGTTGTTACTCATACTTTAAAAGACGATGCAAATGACGAAATTCTGAATTTTCTCAGGTCTTCAAACATGGTAAACAACAGGCACGATAAAGTAAAGATTGTTTATCATCCTGATTTTATTTCCACGTCAAACCCACTGTTCCGAATGGATTACAACACATTTGTGCGTGGTTGTCATTTGGGAATTTTCCCAAGTATGTACGAACCCTGGGGATACACGCCACTCGAATGTCTTGCAAGTGGATTGCCTTCAGTAACAAGTGAGGTGGCAGGTTTTGGCGATTATGTTGTCAATAATATTCCCGACCACGATGAAAAGGGAATGTATATTATTAACCGCATGGGAAGGAACTTTTTTGATATTGCCGAAGATCTGGCCAACATGATGTTCGAATTTGTTAAAAAAAGCCGCCGCGAAAGGATTGCTTTGCGATACAAATGTGAGGAAGCATCATTGCATTTTGATTGGTCGAATTTGGGCAAATATTATGATGAAGCCTACAGACAGGTTGTTGAAAGATAATTTTTCTACAGTTTTATGAATAATTCACCTATCGGGGTTTTCGATTCGGGCTACGGCGGACTTACCGTGCTTAAAGAGTTGGTAAAAACCTTACCCGGTTATGATTTTCTTTACCTCGGTGATAACGCCCGTACTCCTTACGGAACACGCTCGTTTGAGGTAGTTTATGAATATACTTTACAAAGTGTAAAGTACCTGTTTAGTCAAAACTGCCCGCTTGTGATTATTGCCTGTAACACAGCATCGGCAAAGGCTCTCCGTAATATTCAGCAACTCGATTTGCCAAAAATTGCACCCGATCGCCGTGTATTGGGAGTCATCAGGCCAAGCGTTGAAAAAGTTGCCGAAATTACATTGAACGGACATGTTGGAGTTTTAGGAACTTCAGGTACTGTGGCTTCTGAATCATATCCCATCGAGTTGCAAAAATGGTCGGGGGGTAAAGTGGTTTCAACTGTGCAGGAAGCTTGCCCAATGTGGGTTCCTATTGTCGAAAATAATGAAATTGGGACCGAAGGCGCTGAATATTTTATTAAGAAAAACGTTGAAAATATACTTCGGAAAGATAGGGATTTGGACACGCTTATTTTAGGCTGCACACATTATCCGCTGCTGATTGATTCAATTCAGAAATATGTACCAAAAAAAATAAATATTTTACAGCAGGGCAAAATCACTGCCGAAAAGCTCAAAGAATATTTAATTCGCCATCCCGAAATCGAAAGTAAATTATCGAAAAACGGAACGTTACAATTTCTGTCAACCGAATCGGCCGAAAACTTTAATGGCAAAGCAGCGCTTTTTATGGGGCACAAAGTAGAGGCCACGCATGTGCATTTGTAAAATGGGTATTTTTTGGGAATGAATAAGTATTTGAAAAAATAAGGTCATGACATAATCTGTAAAGAAAACCGGATTCTCTTTACAGATTAAACAGAGGAGAAACATAGTAAAACAGACGGCATGAACAACACAGGCAATCACGATGAACGGATGGCAAAAATGACATTTGCTGCAGTATATCCGCATTATATCACAAAGGTTGAGAAAAAAGGCAGAACCAGGGAAGAACTGCATAAAGTAATTGAATGGCTGACCGGATATGATGAAACAGAGATTCAAAAACGCATTGCTGAAAATGTAACTTTTGAAAATTTCTTTCAGAACGCTGCAATAAATCCAAATGCAACCCTCATAACAGGTGTAATTTGCGGCTACAGAA
Organism: Draconibacterium sp.; assembly: GCA_035391305.1. Classification (GTDB taxonomy): domain Bacteria; phylum Bacteroidota; class Bacteroidia; order Bacteroidales; family Prolixibacteraceae; genus Draconibacterium. Next base: position 76 of record DAOPKR010000024.1, on the reverse strand, counting down.
TCGAAGAAATAGAAAATCCTTTAACCAGGCAGGTAAGATATCTTGACAAACTTGTGGATGAACTGGCGAAAGGCAG
>DAOPKR010000023.1:37821-42610 GCA_035391305.1 Draconibacterium sp. | reverse complement strand
TCAAAAACAGAACCGTTCCACTATTTCAGGGGACAAATGGACGTTTATGCTATTTTTCTGAAAGATATTAAATGTGGAAATATTACTTACGGAATTAAGGATTACGATTATGAAGAAGGTACTTTAATTTTTATAGCACCCGGACAGGTTTACGGGATTGAAGGTACCGGCGAAAAACAACAGGCCTCGGGCACTGCCATTATCTTTCATCCTGATTTAATCCACGGCACTTCATTAGGGAAAAATATCGATGATTATTCCTTTTTTTCATACGAAGTAAATGAAGCATTACATTTATCAGCGAGGGAACGTGAGGTTATTAACGAATGCATCAGAAATATTAACTACGAATTAGAGCATGCAATTGATACGCATAGCAAAACATTGATCGTTTCGTACATTGAACTTTTTTTAAACTACAGTAAACGTTTTTACGAACGTCAGTTTGTTACACGGAACCATGTAAACAAGGATATATTAGTTCGTTTTGAGAATGTCTTAAAAGATTACTTTTCCTCTGAACAACCATTAATTTTAGGATTGCCTTCCGTTCGGTATTGCGCCGACAAGTTATTTATTTCGCCAAACTATTTGGGTGACCTTTTGAAAAAGGAAACCGGAAAGTCAGCGCAGGAGCATATTCAACTTAAGATGATTGATGTAGCTAAAGAGAAGTTATTTGATTCCGAGAAATCAATCAGTGAAATAGCGTACGAAGTCGGATTTAAACATCCACAGCATTTTACCCGGATGTTTAAAAAGCAAGTGGGGATGTCGCCCAATGAATTTAGAAATGTGAATTGACAGAAATTCATTTTCGAACCGGCGCTGATTTTTGGTTGTCATACTACACTCAGGACTTAACTATTCCTAATAATGTTTAGGTCAAAATATATAAACATGTACTGTATATTAGGATATAAGATTAGTATTAACCTATTTATTATTAAACCATTCTTTATTTTTAAAGTCCAAAAATTCCAAAAATCATTAATTATCTAACCATGAAAAAGCTATTCTTACCTAGCGTTATTCTTTTCACCACAATTTTGGCAAAGGCCCAGGACTGGCCACAGTATCTCGGGCCTGACAGAAATAGTATTTCCACGCAAAAAAATATTTTACGAACCTGGCCTGAATCAGGACCTGACGTACTATGGAAAGTGAATGTTGGCATTGGATATGGAGGTCCGGTTGTTAAAGATGGTAAAGTGTATTTACTTGATCGTGACGATAAGGTTGGCGATATTATGCGTTGTTTTGATTTAAACAATGGAAATGAGATATGGAAATTTGCTTACGATGCCGCTGGAGAAGTGATGTTTCCCGGTTCACGTAGCGTACCGGTTGTAAATGACACACGCGTTTATTCGTGTGGTCCTTATGGCGATCTGTATTGTATCGATATTAACACACACCAACCGGTTTGGAACAAAAATATTTGGACCGACTTTGGGGGTGAGATCCCGGAAGGAGGAAAACCCGGTTTTGGAGGTGAAGGAGGTTTTCCCACCTGGGCTATTTCTCAGTGCCCGCTAATTTACGGCGATTTACTGATTCTTGCTTCACAAGCACCTGAAGCCGGAGTAGTTGCATACGATAAAAATACAGGTGAGCTAAAATGGAAAACACCGAATCTCGGTCCAACAGGTTATGTAAGTCCTTCCGTTGTTAAAATTGATGGAAAAGACCACGTTGCTTTTGCTACCGCATCCGGTGGTGGTCGTGGACAGGATCCGGTACCTGGTGTTGTTGCGGGTATAGACCCAAATAATGGAGAAGTATTGTGGAAATTTGAAAACTGGCTTTGTCGTATTCCTGCTCCAAGCGCAGTAGATGCAGGTAACAATAAATTGCTGATAACAGGTGGTTATGAGTTGGGAGCTTTAATGATAAAAGTAGAGAAGAATACAGATGGAACATACGGAGCCATCGAATTATTCAGAACTGAAGAGTTTGGAGACCAGACAAAAACGCCGCTTTTATATAATGGTTATTTCTATGCTGAATACGGCACAAACAACAAACGCGATGGGCTTACCTGTATGAACATGGACGGCAAAATCATGTGGAAAACCAAACGTGACCCGGATTTCAACAAGGGAAGTATGGTAATTGCCGATGGCTTAATGCTGGCAACTGACGGATCAAATACACTGTATCTCATTGAACCCAATCCTGAAGCTTTTAAATTGCTTGCATCTGCAGAATTATTCGAACCAAAAGCTGCAGGTGACGAAAATTCAATGACCTCAAGAATTGGAGGTAAATTCCAAAACTGGGCACCCATAGCTTTAGCTAACGGGAAATTACTGATTCGCGATCAAAGCCAAATGTTGTGTGTAAAAGTTGCTCAATAAAATTTTTCAGGTTGGGAATCCTGTATAATTCCCCATAGTCATAAACAATAGAACCATTCCCTGTTGAGATAATGGTTTTTTATATTGTTTTTGTAATTTTGAAATGAACGAAACATGAAATGCCATCTATTATATCATCAGGTTAAAACAATAAAGGTATAACTAACTAATAATTACTATGAAACCGTTAATATCGATTTTAATTTTGATTACCAGTCTTTTTTCAGTTCAATCAAATTATTTATTTGGTCAAAGTAGCAACCAATCTAAACTGAATTTATCAGAGCTGGAATTAATTGGCGAAGTGGATAATTGTTACCAGTCGATAAACATTGAAATGTGTGAAGTGGTAGGTGGCGATTTTTGGATTCCCTACGATTTGATTGATTCGGCAAAAGTAAAAACCGGAGGTTTTTCGGCATTGAAAAGAACGATTCCTCCTATCAATCTTTATGATAAAAAACTGCGGACACTTGCGTCGGCTTTGGGGCCAATGTACGTCAGGATGAGTGGAACCTGGGCAAACGCAACTTACTTTCAGGATAATGACAAACCAAAATTGACCGAAGCACCTGAAGGGTTCGAAAATGTGCTGACACGAGGAGAGTGGAAAGGCGTCATTGATTTTTGTAAAGCTACTGATTCAAAGCTCGTAACATCTTTTGCAATCAGCAATGGAATCCGTGATTCACAAGGAAACTGGACACCTGCACAGATTGAACCTTTAATCAATTATACCAAATCGATAGGTGGTGAAATTGCCGCCGCCGAAATGTTTAACGAGCCATCGCATGCAAATCACGGCAATGCCCCTAAAGGTTACAATGGCGCATGGTACGCTCGTGATTTTGTTGCTTTTAAAAAATATGTCGGTGCTGTTGTTCCTGATATGAAGATTCTTGGACCTGGCTCAACTGGAGAAGGTGGAATCATTCCCGGTCAATCACTATCTACCGACAGCATTTTTGTTGCACAACCAAAACCTGAATTTGAAATATTTACCTATCACTTTTACGGATGGATATCAAAGCGTTGTATGGGAAATCTTACACCGGAAAATGCACTTACCAATGAATGGTTAAGCAAAACCGAAAAGGGGTTAAAATATTATGAAGATTCACGCGACAAATATCTTCCTGGTACTCCAATTTGGTTAACCGAAACCGCAGAAGCAGCCTGCGGTGGAAACCCATGGGCGGCAACTTATATAGATTGCTTTCGTTATCTTGAACAGTTAGGTCGATTGGCAAAAAAAGGAGTACAGGTGGTTATGCACAATACGCTCTGTGCAAGTGAATATGCGTTGCTTGAACAGGACACACATGAACCACGGCCTAATTACTGGGCTGCATTACTTTGGAATAAATTAATGGGGACTAAAGCGTATGATTCAGGTACATCAATCGAAGGAGTGGATATATTTGTTCATAATCTCAAGGAATCAAATGATGGATATGCTGTTTTAGTGGTTAATCCGAATGATACTGAATCTTCCATTGAAATTCCTGCCAATGCCAAACAGTATTTAATTACTGCAGATGGCAAAAATCTTCAAACAAAAACGGTAAAACTAAATGGTGAAATTCTGAAGCTAACTTCAGACGAATCATTGCCTGAGATAAAAGGAAATGAAGTCGAATCCGGAGCTATTAAAATCCCACCCTACAGCATTACATTTCTCGCTTTTCGGGATAAGTAATTAACAGGAAATGAAATTAAAAGACTAGCTGATAATAGTAACAGGAGGAGGAAATGGAATGGGGCGCTCCCTGGTTTTGGAGTAGTTAAATAAAAATGTCAGGATGATAACTATCGATATCAATCAGGCAACTTTGGATGAAACATTTAATTTGGCTGGTAATAGAAAAGACCACGTAAAAACTTTCCAGCTTGATATCACCGATAAAGCAACAGTCATAAGTACCGTTTTTTTCCATCATTAAAAGTAGCCCGGTTGACGGGATCATAAATAATGTCGGTATCATTCTGCCTTCTTGTTCGATTTAACGATTTGCAGTAGTCCACCATTTATGGGGTTATAAATGTCAACTTCTGGTGACCGTTTATTTAACAAAAACTTTGTTGCCTCTTTTGCTTTACCCGACTGAAGCGCATATAGTGAAAATTTCAGGCATGGGTGGATTTTTGCTTTCCCGGGACAAACAATTTATAGCGCATCAAAGGTGGCAATTACGATTATAACCGAAGGAATGATTCGGAATTAAGCAGTACAATTATAAATGTTTCGTTTGTGTTCCCGGGAGTTGTCAATACAAAAATTATATCTAACCCGGACATTAAATCCTATTGCGAGTAGAAAGATGCTGCCAAACAAAATTCGAAGATATTATCAACTGAAAAAGCAGCAGAAATAATCATCAAAGGGATTAACAAGAATAGGAAGCGTATTTTTATTGGTAAAGATTCAC
>DAOPKR010000023.1:0-37721 GCA_035391305.1 Draconibacterium sp. | reverse complement strand
ATCATCAAAGGGATTAACAAGAATAGGAAGCGTATTTTTATTGGTAAAGATTCACTAAACCATTCATTTCAATCCGCTCAGCTTATTCCTTAACTTACCGTTCATTATTTTTACCTGTTCACAGATCACAGAAATACTATCCTGTTCGTGTTTTTTCAGGAGTAAATTCAGTGTGCTCGTTTTTCTTTCCAATTTAATATATCGGTATGTCAGGTCGCCATCCTTTAATTGATTACTATTTCTGAGTTGCCAAATATTACCAATAAGTGCGGGCAAAATAATGAAAGCTTTGTATTGATAAAAACCAAAAAATAAGGTATTTTAATCCGCTTAAAAACAAAAAACGCAGTAGGTATATTACTTACTGCGTTTTACTATTTATAGATTATCCTTTATTATTGTACACTATTTCACTTCTTCAAAGTCAACGTCAGTAACTTCTCCGTCGTTTTTAGGCTGTCCCTGCGAACCACCGCCCTGTGCTCCTTGTCCTGCATCGGCAGTTGGTCCGCCCTGTGCCTGCGAAGCGTTGTACATTTCCTGCGATGCCGCCTGGAAAACAGTGTTCAACTCGTTCATTGCAGTGTCAATTGCAGCCAAATCCTTGCTGGCGTGTGCATCTTTCAGTTTTTTCAATGCATCTTCAATCGGGCCCTTTTTGTCAGCCGGGAGTTTGTCGCCAAATTCTTTCAACTGTTTTTCAGTTTGAAAAATCAAACTGTCAGCCTGGTTGATTTTGTCAGCCATTTCCTTTGCCTTTTTATCGGCTTCGGCATTTGCTTCAGCTTCATGTTTCATGCGTTTGATCTCGTCATCGGATAAACCGGATGAAGCTTCAATACGGATTGACTGCGATTTGCCGGTTGCTTTATCTTTAGCATGTACATGAAGAATACCGTTTGCATCGATATCGAAAGTAACTTCAATTTGAGGTGTTCCGCGTTGTGCCGGTGGCAGCCCGTCCAGGTGGAACCTGCCAATGGTTTTATTGCCCGATGCAATTGGGCGCTCGCCCTGCAAAACATGTATCTCAACTGAAGGCTGATTATCAGCGGCAGTAGTAAATGTTTCCGATTTTTTTGTCGGAATAGTAGTGTTTGCCTCAATCAGTTTTGTCATAACACCACCCATTGTTTCTATTCCCAATGACAGCGGAGTAACGTCGAGCAACAAAACGTCTTTTACTTCTCCGGTTAATACACCGCCCTGAATAGCAGCACCAACAGCCACTACTTCGTCAGGATTTACGCCTTTTGACAGCGTTTTTCCGAAGAACTTTTCAACTTTTTCCTGAACGGCAGGAATACGGGTTGAACCGCCAACCAAAATTACTTCGTCGATTTCGCTTGCCGAAAAACCTGAGTTTTTTAATGCTTTGGTGCATGGCTCGATTGTGGCATTAATTAATTTATCAGCCAGTTGTTCGAATTTTGCACGTGTTAAAGTTTTAACAAGGTGCTTTGGAATACCGTCAACAGGCATAATGTAAGGCAAATTTATTTCTGTTTGCGATGAACTTGAAAGCTCGATTTTTGCTTTTTCAGCAGCTTCTTTTAAACGTTGCAAAGCCATTGGATCTCTTTTCAAATCAACGCCTTCGTCATTTTTAAACTCATCGGCCAGCCAGTCAATAATTACCTGGTCGAAATCATCACCGCCAAGGTGTGTGTCGCCATCGGTTGATTTTACTTCGAAAACGCCATCGCCAAGTTCAAGGATTGAAATATCGAAAGTACCGCCACCAAGGTCGAATACTGCGATTTTCATGTCTTTGTGCATTTTATCCAAACCATAAGCAAGCGCTGCAGCCGTTGGTTCGTTTATAATTCTGCGCACCTTCAAACCCGCAATTTCGCCGGCTTCTTTGGTTGCCTGACGCTGCGAATCGCTAAAATATGCCGGTACTGTAATTACAGCCTCTGTAACTTCCTGTCCCAGATAATCTTCGGCAGTTTTTTTCATTTTTTGAAGAACCATTGCCGAAATTTCCTGGGGTGAATATTTTCTGTCATCGATCTGAACGCGTGGCGTATTGTTATCACCTTTTACAACTTTATACGGAACCCGTGCAACTTCTTTTGTAACCTTGTCATAAGTTTCCCCCATAAATCTTTTTATAGAGAACACTGTTTTTGTAGGATTTGTAATAGCCTGACGTTTGGCCGGATCACCGATTTTACGTTCACCATTATCAATAAATGCCACAATTGAAGGTGTTGTACGTTTACCTTCGCTGTTAGGAATTACAACCGGTTCGTTGCCTTCCATTACCGAAACACAAGAGTTTGTGGTTCCTAAATCAATTCCAATTATTTTTCCCATAATATGATTATTTTACATTAATTTTTCAATTTAACGGTTGTGAAATAGCAATGACTGTGCCACCACTATTTTTTATGAATCTGACGTAATTCTGACACAGGAATTTGAAATAATTATGAAATCATTGTCAAATCCGGTGACAAAAAGGCAGAAAAAGCAGGATCGATTTTGAATGATTTGAAATCAGAAAATGGCGTAATTCAGGTTAAATGAGTAATAAAGAGTTTTGTAATAAGTGTTATCCAATTCATTGTTAAATATACCGTATTTACTTGTATAGAAGGACACAGAATATCCTGCTCTCAGTTTTTCAGAAATATAATAATAACCTGAGGTGGTTATTTGCAGGTGTGCTCCGTATTTTTCTTTATCCAGAATTTTTTCATCTCCCATATTTGACAGGGAGACTGTGCTACTTAACGAGAAGTTGGTTCTTGTGTTTGGGTAATAACCAAATTCACCATTAACAAGCGCCCTGGATTCATAACTTTTTTCTCCCAGATTACTGTTTTGCTGCTGAAGTCTATTTAGATATTCGTGAATGAGGCCAAATCGATAATTACCTTGCCATTTTATTGAGATCGGGTTTTTAGCAACAAAAGAAAGATTATAGTGCATCAATATTTCCTCGTTAATGTTATTTTCTATATGTTCCAAATCTTTGTCGAAAACATATCCTGGCGTTATTGAAAACAAAACTTGTTTACCACTTTCTCTTACCTGCAATCCGCCGTATGTCCAAATATCTTCCAAACCTGTAAAATATTGAATGCTTTTATTGTCAATAATTCCTTTGTCCACAAAAAACGAATCTAACGCAACCAATTCTGTTTCTTTCTGTTTTCGGGAATCGAAAAACCTTTTGTTTTTCAATTGAGAAATCAATGTCGAAAGTTCAATCATTTCAGCTTCAGAAATGTTTCGTGTTGAAACTCTGCGTTTGTCAAGTTCCTCAATAAGTAAAACTGCATGACGGAAATCCTGAACCTGTTCAATACGACCCTTACCTCCTCCAATTGAAATCTTCACACTGTTATATAAGTTTTTATATTCTAAATCTGATTCGTGTTCCTTATAATTATAATAACTAAAAGCATAATAGGGAGTTGTAGCAATAAACCAATTAGTCGGTGTTAAAAAATATTTCAAATCATAATTAAACGATAGATTATTTTGAAAAATGTAGTTATCCTGCGAAGAATAATTAATGTTTTCTTGTTTCGTTTTACTATAATTTCCATATGTTCCGGCAGTTATTAAGGATTGAATATTCCGGGTATTTAGATAGAATGAATAACCCAAATTATAATTCCCTGTAAATCGATTATTGACATCTTTTATCGTGTCACTGTAATTTGGATAATATGAAAAATATTTAGACGAAGAATTCTGCCCGCCCGATTGAAAATCGAAATCCAGTTGTTGCCTTTTAATATTGGGCAATTTGTATTTCGATAAATCAAAATTCTCAACTTGTGAAAAGGAGAATAAACTTGCAATCATTATGCAGAAAAGGAGTGAAAAGTGTTTCATGGTTATTTGATTTTTAATTAATTTGAGAGTTCAACTAACAAACATAATACCAAACTGAACAAATGTTATGTAGTTTTTTATGTTAAAAAACCTTATTGAAAATGAAACTGGTAATTATCAAAATATGATTAAATTAAGCCAAATAAAGCAAACTTAACTTTCTGAAAAGTTTACTACATTCGGATTTCATTAAAGTAAATAATTATGGCAACAAAATCATTACACCTTGATCCTGAAAAACGGCTATATTCACTGGATGCTTTGCGCGGTTTTGACATGTTCTGGATAACCGGAGGAAGCTATCTTATTACAGTGATTGCACAATATACAGGTGCGTCATGGCTCAATCCGGTTGTTGAACAAATGGAACATGTGCCATGGAATGGGTTTCATTTTTACGACCTGATATTTCCGCTTTTTATGTTTATAAGTGGTGTAGCAATTCCTTTTGCCATTGTATCGAAACTTGAAAAAAAAGTTTCAAAATCTTCGCTTGCAAAAAAAGCTGTCAGTCGCGGACTTATTCTTGTTTTGTTGGGATGGATTTATAACGGTGTGTTCTCTAATGGTTTTGAAAATCCAAGATTACCCAGCGTTTTGGGACAAATTGGGCTTGCATATATGTTTGCTGCGTTGATAGTGATTTATACAAAATCGTTTAAACAGCGACTTTACTGGCTTGGCGGAATTTTGGTTTCTATCGGTATTCTTCAGTTACTGGTTCCGGTTCCCGGAATTGGTGCCGGTGTTTTAACTCCCGAAGGCTGTATTAACGGGTACTTCGACAGAATGCTTTTACCGGGCAGGCTGCATGGAAAAGTATTTGATCCGGAAGGTTTGCTCTGTATTATTTCAGCAGTTACTGTTACTTTACTGGGCTCGGTTGCAGGGCACATTTTGCGTGATAAAAATACCCGGGAAATGCAAAAAATCAAAACACTTTCAATTACAGGCGTTTCACTAATTGCAATTGCATTGCTGCTTAGCACTTTTTACCCTTTAATTAAAGCCTGCTGGACAGGCAGTTTCAATTTACTTACAGGAGGAATCGGTTTTTTACTGATTACTTTATTTTACTGGACAATCGACGTGAAAGGCTGGCAAAAATGGTCTTTCTTTTTCCGCGTTATTGGAATGAATTCAATATTCATTTATCTTTTTCGCCGGTTTTTTGACACTGAAAAAGTTACTAAATTAATTTTTGGCTGGACTGAAATCACAGGCAATATTTCAGAAGTTATCCTTGTTGCCGGAAATATTTTGCTGGTTTGGCTGATTCTTTATTACATGTACAAGAAAAAAATATTCCTTAGGGTTTAATACCTGCTCCGATAAACCGCAACCGAAATTTCAGGGCCTGAAAGCATCAGGTTTTCATCTTCCGATAAACGGTAGGCAAGTTTTACGTCTATCCGTTTTTTCGAATCAACTTGTGTGAAATACCCAATATATGGAATGAAGCCGTGGTTTAACGAACCGGTTTCTCCTGAATCGTTAAGTGCAATTCCGGGTATATATTTCACGCCAAAATCAATCTGGCTCCTGAGCTTAATAAAATATGACCAGCCCAAACCAACTTCGCCTAAAATCCAATCATGCTTTTTGTAGGCATTGTAATTTACCCCGGCACTAAAATTACGGCTCCATTTAACATTGCAATATTTAGCATGTTCGTATAAAAAATAGCCGCCATAAATAAAATCGGGTTCGCGGTTGAAGTATTTAAAAAACGGACCAAATTCGACTCTGTTTCCATCAAAACGGGGCAAAAATTCGCCGGCTTTCCACTCTTCCTCCAAACTATTTACGGGAATAAGAAACATTTTCCGGTTTAAAAATTCCTGCATTTGCGCAGTTTCAACTTCAGTTTTATGCGCAGTTGATATACTTCGCCGACTTTTAATTCTGCCAATTTCGTTGCCAAATTTCAAAATTTCATCCTGCGAAAAAGTACGTTCGCTGTAATATTTTTTAAGTAAATAATCGGCAATCATAAAGTTGTTCATCGGTTTAAACCTGCCAATTCCCCAGCCGGCGCGCGCTTCAATTCCATATCGGAATTTATTCTCTGTTGTTTCTTCATCAAAATCAGTTACCACCAGGTTTGTATCGGTGGAAATGCCTTTTGAATTTTGATTGTATAAATCGTATCTCCCCCAGCCTTTTACCTGGACGAGCGTATAATTTTTATTGTTGTAATAAAACCGGCCAGAATAATTCGCTGAAGCATTTGACCTGACACCAAAAATTTTATGATCTGCTTCGATATTTGCTACCGATGAACTGTCAATCCAGTTGCCATTTCCCCAAAGCGGGCCGATTTCAAAATTGAAATCAATTTTTTCCTGCTTGTAATCCATAAAATTCCAAAAGCTGTTGTTGAGCTGAAATTTTACCTCACCACTTGTTAACTCTTCATAATTGCGCCAAAATTCAGTTCGGGTTTCTTCACGTTCAGTATTGAAATTAAAATGCAGGCCCTTGTTGGATTCATGTTTCTGAAAATCGTAAATCTCAGCATTTTTAAAGTAAAACTGGGCGTCAGTACTTTGTGAAATGCCCAGCAGCAGAAAAACAAAAAGACCAAAACCGGCAAAAGCATTATGTTTTTTCATTTGATTAGCAATCATTTTTTATTTTCTAAAGTAAACAAACAAAATAAAAAAAAATTGCGCTGTCTGTTAATATTCATTAATGCCGAAACCATGTTTGGGTGGATTAAAACCTTTGCTTAGCTTTGTGGCTCATAACTAAAAAACAAAACAGAATGTCGGTTCACAGCGAAATTCGAAGAGTTACAACACACCGCCTGTTTGAAATGAAACAACGGGGCGAAAAAATATCAATGCTGACGTCTTACGATTTCAGCATGGCAAAGCTGGTTGACGAAGCAGGCGTTGACGTAATTTTGGTTGGCGATTCGGCCTCAAATGTATTTGCGGGCAACCAAACTACTTTGCCAATTACTTTAGATCAAATGATTTACCATGGCCGTTCGGTAGTAAATGCAGTTCAACGTGCGCTGGTAGTGGTAGATCTCCCGTTTGGCACTTATCAGGGAAATTCAAAAAAAGCTTTGAGTTCGGCAATCCGGATCATGAAAGAAACAGCTGCTGATGCTGTGAAACTGGAAGGTGGAAAAGAAGTAATTGAATCTGTTCATCGAATTTTAACAGCAGGAATTCCGGTTATGGGCCATTTAGGTTTGATGCCACAATCAATAAATAAATTCGGAACTTATTCAGTTCGGGCAAAGGAAGAAGCTGAAGCGAAGAAACTAAAAAGCGATGCACAATTACTTGAAGATGCCGGTTGTTTTGGTGTGGTTTTGGAGAAAATTCCCGCTAAATTGGGTGAAGAGGTTTCCTCATCATTAAGTATTCCGGTTATTGGCATTGGCGCAGGTGGCGGAGTTGACGGACAAGTGCTGGTAATTCATGATTTACTGGGGATTACTCAGGAATTTTCACCAAGATTTTTACGCCGCTACCATAATTTAGCCGACGAAATAAAAAATGCAGTGGGTAATTATATTACCGATGTAAAATCGGGAGATTTCCCAAACGAAACGGAACAATATTAGTTCAGAGTTTAATGTATATAAGATCCAGTAACCAGAATCAAGAATCCAGTACGAAGTGCAGGTAATTTACGAAGACAATCATATTATTGCTGTAAACAAAGCAGGTGGCGAGGTTGTACAAAGTGATAAAACGGGTGACGAAACAATTCTCGACATAGTAAAACTGTACCTAAAAGAAAAATACAACAAGCCGGGAAATGTGTTTTTAGGTTTGCCACACCGCCTCGACAGGCCAACAACCGGCGTTCTGGTACTGGCAAAAACAGGAAAAGTGCTTCCCCGGCTAAACAAACTTTTTCAAACCCGCGATGAGGTAAAAAAAGTTTATTGGGCAGTTGTTGACAAACGGCCTGAAAAACACACGGAAACACTTACCCACTATCTGGTTAAAAATCCTGAAAAAAACCGGAGTTACGCATATACTGAAAAAAGGCCCGGCTCAAAACTGGCAAGTTTAACCTATCGGCATGTTGCCAGTATTGATAATTACCATTTGCTAGAGATTGAGCTACATACAGGTCGTCATCATCAAATCAGGGTTCAATTGCGCCAGCTCAAACTTTATATTAAAGGTGATATTAAATATGGATTTCCACGTCCGAATGCCGATAAAAGCATTCATTTACATGCCCGCCGTATTGATTTAATGCACCCGGTTAAAAATGAAATGATGACAATTATTGCTGATCCTCCTGACGACGTGGTTTGGAATGAATTTATGAAATTGTTCCGCAGCAACAGGTTTAGCCCAGTGAACCCGGTTTAAACGCAAATGGCAGCAGGTTGTCAGCACCATTTAACACCATAATCTTTTCAGCTCCATCCAAAATCAACCTGATTGGTTTTTTAAAACGCGCTTCGGTTTCAACCAAAACCTGACGACAGGAACCACAAGGCTGGGCCGGTCCGGCAATTAAACCGTTTATGTTTTTTGCGGTAACAGCCAGGGCTTCAACTGCAATATTAGGGTAAGTAGCATGCGCATAAAACAATGCTACCCTTTCAGCACATAAACCGTCAGTAAAGTCGGCATTTTCCTGGTTATTCCCTTTTATTATCTCACCATTTGCCAGCAAAACCGCTGCACCAACCAAAAAATTTGAATAGGGTGCGTACGCATTTTCCGAAGCTTCTCGTGCTTTTAAAATCAATTGCCGGTCCACTTCTCTTAATTCAGACAGGGTTTCATATTCTTCTGCAAAAATCTGGTAAGTTCTTTTATGCATCATTGTTTGTTTTCGTCAAATTTACACTTTTATTGGAGATGACAGAAAATACACATTTTTCAAATCCGAAGTTTTTGTTTTATAAATTTTTTGATTTCGCGTAATTCAATTGTTCTCCTGGTAATATTTTTTCAAAAATTCAGGATTCTGCACAATGAAATTCACATTAGTTTGTTTATAAAAAAACCGCTAACATTTAAGGAAGTGCAATGAACGCTATATTTTTGACGCATTCCGTAAAAACGAATTTAAAATGAGATATTATCTTTTTACAGTTATTTTTATTTCTACCATTTCTGCAGCATTTGCGCAAATTTCGCGCGAAGAATATATTGATCGATACCAGCTTCTGGCCATCGAAGAGATGAACCGCAGCGGTATTCCTGCAAGTATCACTATGGCGCAGGCTTGCCTGGAGTCGGGAAACGGCAACAGTATATTAAGCCAGAAATCAAACAACCATTTCGGTATAAAATGTAAATCGACCTGGACCGGCAAAACAGTGAGACATGATGACGACGAGAAAAATGAATGTTTCAGGAAATACAATACAGTTGAAGAATCGTTTATCGACCATTCCAATTTTTTAATGGATAATCCGCGTTATTTTTTTCTTTTCCAACTTCCCCCCGACGACTATGTTGGTTGGGCACACGGTTTAAAAAAAGCCGGTTATGCAACTGCAAGTGATTACGGGCACAGGTTAATTAAAATTATCGAAGAATACCAGTTATACCGGCTCGACTACAAAATGACAAACGAACAACTGGCTGCATTAAAACACACAAAACCACACAAAAAAGAGGTTTTGAACGGGTTAGTAATCAACCCATTTCAATCGCATCAAATCACATTGCGAAACGATTTAAAAACTGTAGTTGCAAATGCAGGTGACACCTACGAGATTTTGGCGCAGGAGTTTGGCATAAAAGCCTGGGAATTATATAATTTCAATGATCAGCCCGAAGGTTACATACCGCAAAAAAACGAAATAATTTATATTGAGGCCAAACACCGAAAAGCCAGTCGGAAAGCAATGCTGACGCATCGTGTCGAAACAGGGGAAACAATGCATTACATTTCGCAACTGTATGGTTTAAAGCTAAAACCGCTTTATAAACGAAATAATATGAAAGCCGGTGAAGAGCCCCGGACCGAAGAAATAATCTTTCTGCGAAACAATCGCCGGTAAATAAAATTGTCTGAAGTTTTGACGAAGTAATTCTGCAACAAATATCGTGAGTTGAGGTGTTTTTTCTTTCAGTTTATGTGATAAGTTTATATCAAATCTCTGCGGTGTAAAAAATACCTCAGCAAAACCCGATCAGCAAACAATATAAATACAACTAAAAAATTGATGCCCAAAATCAACGAAATATTCTGAACTATAAATTGCAACCACTGTTCCCACTCAGCATCAAACCACAAAAACTGAATAGAAACCGACACCGCAATAAATCCCAAAATGGCGCCGAGATAAATTAAAAATTCATTAAAATACTGTTGCCACGCAAATTTCCGGCCCATTTTTTCTGCAAGTACGTCAGCAAATTTGTCCGACAACTCAAACTGCGGTTCAGTTTTCAAAACCTCATCCAGCAATTTTTCCGTGTCAAAATATTTTCCCTTGTTATACATAATCTGTAAAAATATTTGTTTTTTCAGCTTCCACAACTTTTTCCAATTTTTCTTTCAAAATTTTTCGTGCCCGCGAAAGGTAACTTTTAATAGTCCCTTCCGGCATTTCCGTAATCTCCTCAATCTCTTTGTATGAGAACTCTTCCAAATGAAACAAAGTTAAAACAGTCCGGTAATGCACCGGCAACTCTTCAATCAGTTCAAGCAGATATTTTTTTGCTTCTTCTCTCTCAATTCCTTTCTGGTTCAGCATTTCATCACTTTCATTTGCAACCAGTGCCGGGCTTTCATCATACGAATGTTCATTTTTTAGTTGCCTCCTCACGTGCGAAATACTTGTGTTGTAAGCTATTTTTGCAATCCATGTCGAAAGCCGCGAATCGCCCCTGAAAAGTTTTATTTTCCTGTAAACTTTAATAAAAACCTCCTGGCTGATATCCTCCACATCCTCATGCCGTTGCACAATCCTGCCAACAATATGTGCAACCAGGCGCTGGTGTTTCGCCACCAAAAACCTGAACGCATTACTGTTCCCGTTTAAAATTTGCTGTACAAGATCCCCGTCATTCATAGCTACAACATCTGACTGTGCAACACAAAAAAATGTTGCAACAAGGTACAATTATTTTTTTTGAAGGGGCAGGCAACCGGGCTTTTCGCTATAGTTGTTTCGCCGGTTCCCTTTCCGGCAATGCCCGGCAGGTAACTTCCTCCGGTCGTTCCTGCCGGGCAGCCGTCAAAGTCACCGGCTTCAACAAGCTGCCGCTCCAATCCCTGCCTGATCCTCAACCCGTATCTTCAAAACTTCTGTTATTCTTTATTTTGTTATTACTCATTAAAAATTCATAAATGAATATTTGATATTGGATTTTTTTCAAAATTGCGGACTTGGAAAGTCCGCATCCCACATTAACAACAAGAAAGTTTATTTAACATTTGTTCTGAAATATTTTTCGGAACTTTCCGTTGAAATCAAGGGCACAATTTTTGTTAAATACAAAACCAATTTTATCAACCAATTGATATAAACCATGAATAAAAAATCTGTACTAATAATTGCCGCTGTATTTGCTGTTCTGGTCCTGGCATTTATTATTTTCTCGCGGCCGGAAAACACAAACACAGCACTTACCGCAACGGTTTCGCGCGGTCCATTTGAAATACTTGTTTATTCAACAGGGCAACTTGAATCGGAAAACTCCGACAACATTTTAATCCCCGAACGGATGAACGACAGGCAAATCCGCATTTCATCGTTAACCATTACTGATATGGTGGACGAAGGTACTTACGTAAAACAAGGTGATTATGTGGCAACACTCGACCATCAGGCAGTTGAAGAACAAAAAAAACTGGCGCTTGATGATCTGGAAAGAACTCTTTCGGAATACGAGGACAGCAAAATCGATTCGAATTTAACTTTAAGCAACCAGCGTGATGTAATTGTTAACGCCCGTCTGGACCTGGAGGAAAAAGAAATTGCCGTGCAGGAGTCGGCGTTTGAAGCACCATCAGTACAAAGAAAAGGGGAGATGGACCTCGACAAAGCCAAACGCAAGCTCGAACAGGTAATAGCCGCCTACGAATTAATCACTCAGCAGGAAACAAATAAAGTAACCCGGAAATTTATTAACTATAAACAAGTGCGCGAACGTGTTGATGCACTTAACCAGTTGATCGACGCCCTGATTATTTATTCGCCGCGTGCAGGAATTATCTCGTATTACCAATACCAATTTGGCGGCACTGTAAAAACAGGTTCAAACGTTTCGCAGTGGAATCCTATAATTGCAACTTTCCCCGATATGAACAACCTTATAACCAAAACTTTCATCAACGAAATCGATATCTCACTTATTAAAAAAGGTCAAAAAGTGAAAGTGGGCATTGATGCATTTCCTGAAAAAGAGCTCACCGGAGAAGTAATTGCAGTGGCTAACATGGGGCAATTAATGCCCAACAGCGATGCAAAGGTTTTCGAGATAAAAATAAAAGTAAACGGCTCCGACCCCGAACTTAAACCAGCCATGACAACAAGCAACACCATTCAAACCAATGCTTTTACTGATACACTTTTCGTGCCCATCGAATCGGTTTTTACAAACGACAGCCTATCTTTTGTGTATTTAGCCGATGGAAAGAATACAAAACAAATAATTGAACCCGGTGAAGAAAATGAAAACTTCGTGGTTGTTCGTAACGGATTGACAGAAGGACAACAAATATATCTGACTGAGCCGGAAAATGCTGAAAATTTTGCACTTGCCGGATTCGAAATCTATAATGACATTTTACGCAAGAACGAGGAGGAAAAAGCGAAAAAAGCGGAAGCCGAAAAAATGCGCCAAATGGAACAAAAACCAATGGAAATGCCGGCTGGGGTTAAAATGCCCAATGCCACGGGAACTGTAATTGTAAGCCAATAATCCTTAAACCTCAATAAAATGTTCATTAAACGATATTTACACGACATTCAAATTGCTGTTGAGGCTATAATAGCTAACCGCGTTAAGTCGATTCTAACTGCACTGGGAATTATTTTTGGTGTTGCTGCCGTAATCAGTATGCTTGCAATTGGTAACGGCGCCGAACAGGAAATACTCGAACAGATTAAATTGGTTGGTGTAAACAATATTGTGATTACACCGAGCACTTTTACGGTTAACAAAAATGCTTCTGCCAACAACAGTAACGAAAATAATGGAAAACCCGGGGGCAAGAAATTCTCAAAAGGACTTACTCTGCTTGATGTTCAGGCCATAAAACAGGTTTTACCTACAATCGAAAAAATTACTCCCGTTATTTCATTCAACTACTCGGCTTTGCTCGACGGAATCAGTAAACCGGTTGTTTTGGAAGGAATTGAAAACAGTTATTTCGATCTGTTCAATATGCAGCTGGCAAAAGGGAACCGTTTTAACGATGTGCAAACAGAAAAAGGCCTACCCGTCTGCATTATCGGAAACAACATAAAAACCCAGTTTTTCCGACAGGACGACCCGATAGGAAAATACATAAAGTGCGGTCAAATATGGTTAAAAATTATTGGCGTTATCGAACAGCGTGATTTTACAGCTTCTGCATCAGACGAACTTGGGATCAGCAGTTCCGACAACAAAATATTTATTCCGGTTGAAACCATGTTGCTCCGTTTTAAAAACCGATCACTACTGAGGGCCGATGAAATTGCAAAAGCCAACCAACGCGGCGGCGGCGGTGGAATAGTTGTAATTTTTGGCGGTGAAGAACAACAGGAAGACAAAGGCGATACTGACCCCAACCTTAACCAGTTGGATAAAATAATTGTGCAGGTAAAAGAGACAGAGCAACTTGGTAATTCAGCCAATCTGATAAAAAGAATGTTACTTCGCCGCCATTCAGAATTATACGATTTTGAAGTTACAATTCCTGAACTTCTGTTAAAACAACAGCAAAAAACAAAAAATATTTTTAACGTGGTTTTGGGCGCCATTGCCGGCATTTCGCTTATTGTTGGCGGAATCGGGATCATGAATATTATGCTGGCATCGGTAATGGAGCGTATTCGTGAAATAGGTGTCAGGCAGGCAGTTGGCGCAAAACAAAAAGATATTATTGCCCAGTTTCTTGCCGAATCAACGCTGATCAGTTTAACCGGTGGTATTATTGGCATCATTCTCGGTATTGTACTTTCGAAAGTGATTACAGCCGTATTTGACATAAAAACAATCGTTTCAATTTTCAGCATTTTTATTGCTTTTGGGGTTTCGGTAATTGTAGGTATCACTTTCGGTTACCTTCCTGCCAAAAAGGCTTCAGAAAACGACCCCGTAGTTTCTTTGCGTTCATAAACCAAAAACAACTAATTACAGATGAAAAATATTATTATCAGCTTTTTTATTCTTACCGGCTTTTATTTTCAATCGAAAGCTCAGGAAAAAATACAATTAAGTTTGCAGGATGTTATAGAAATTGCCTCGAAACAATCTATCGATGCTTTCAGAAATAAAAACATGTACCTTGCAAGTTACTGGGAATACAGGTTTTACCAGGCTGAACGGCGGCCGGGGATATCGTTGAGCACAAACCCACTCGATTATAACAGGTTCCTTAAAAAAGAGTATAATTTCGAAACAAACGAAGATGAATTCCGGCTAAGGGAGTACCTGAACTCCGATATTGGCATTAATGCTTTTCAAAATATTGGATTAACGGGTGGACAATTGTTTGTGCGGTCGGATTTGGAAATGATTAAAAACCTGGCTGGCGACAAAAACACTTCATTTTCGGCAACGCCTTTCAGCATTGGTTATTCGCAGGAACTGAACGGGTACAACGAACTGAAGTGGAAATCGAAAATTGAACCGCTTAAGTTCGAAAAAGCAAAGAAAGAGTTTATTCAGGATGTTGAAGATTTACGGATTAAATCAACATTACAGTTTTTTGAACTGATAACTGCTCAAATTCAAAAAGGAATTGCAAAAACAAATTATGCAAATGCCGACACACTTTATAAAATAGGAATGGGCCGTTTTCAGGTCGGAACTGTTACTCAGGATGAGCTGCTTAAACTTGAACTGAGTTTGCTGAATGCAGAACAGGCGCTGAGCATGGCGCAGCTCGAAGAAAAAAGAACTCAGGCCAGTTTAAATTCATTTTTAGGGTTCGAAAAGAATGTGGAAATAGATTGTATTGTGCCAAGTGAAATTCCCCAACTGCAGATTAACCCCGATGTTGCGCTAACACAGGCAATTCAGAACAACCCTGAAATGATAAACCACGAACAGCTAAAACTGCAACAAGACCAAAATGTAAAACGTATCAAATCGGAAACAGGTTTAAACACTTCGCTTTTTGCCATGTATGGCCGGAGCAAAACATCGGAGGAATTTAAGGGCGTTTATGAGCAACCCGATAAGAGCCAACAATTTAGTGTGGGATTGAATGTGCCAATTGTTGACTGGGGGCGTTCAAGAGGACGCGTTTCAATGGCCGAATCGAACCGGGAAGTGGCGCTTGCAACAATAAAACAGGAAAGGATTGATTTTGAAATGGATATTTTCCAAAGCGTTATGGAATTTAACTTGCAGGCAAGCCAGGTAAAAAATTCGGCGAAAGCCGATACTGTTGCACAATTAGGTTACAATGTTACTTTTCAGCGTTTCCTGATTGGAAAAATAGACGTAATAAAACTTAACATTGCAAGCACAGATCAGGAAAATGCGCGGATTTCGTACCTTAATCGGTTACGCGACTACTGGACTTCCTATTTTAGGTTGCGCAGTTTGACACTTTTCGATTTTGAAAATAATACTCCGTTACAAGTTAATTATGACAAAATTTTAGAGAAATAACAAATGGCAAAAAACAGAAAATATATTTTTTATGTTGGGGCAGTTTTAATTGCACTTGTTACCTTGGCAATTGTGTATTTTTCATCTTCAACAACAAAAAATCAGAAATATTACGAAGTAAAAAAGGGAAAGTTCGAAGCCGTGCTTTCGTGCAAAGGTGAAATAGATGGTTTGGTGGCTACCGTGATTCGGGCTCCAAAAATACTTGGTGACAGAGATTTGCGGCTTTGGCAAATGAAGATTTTGGATTTGGCTCAGGACGGAAAAAACGTTAAAAAGGGCGAATTTATAGTTCAGCTTGATGCGAGCCGGGTAATGTCGGGGATGCGGGAGGAACAGCAAAACATGGAAAAACAAATGGCCGATCTGAATAACGCAAAAATCGACAGCGCCGTTACTTTAACAAATTTGCGCGAGGAAATTAAAAATGCTTTACTCGATTTGGAATACAATAAAATCGATCTTGAACAATCGGTTTACGAATCGGAAGCGTACCAGAGAAAAGCCCAAATGACTTACCAAAAGGCGGAAAATCTTATCGAGAAAAAACGGAGAGATTACAAACTGGAACAAAACAGGCTAAAAATGAGGGTACGCCGTTCGGCCGACGATGTTGACAGGAGTACCGAAAGGATTGAAAAATTTCAGGAAGCAATGAAAGCTGCACGGATTACTGCACCTGAAGATGGTATTGTGATTTTTGGTAAAAGCTGGGATGGTAAAAAATACAGCAAGGATGACGATGTTTCAACTTATGAGTTTGCACCGCCAATTGCAACACTGCCAGATATGTCGAAAGTGATTTCGGAAATATATGTGAAAGAAATTGATATTGCCAAAATAAAAGTTGGCGACAGTGTGCGTGTATCTTTTGATGCTTTGGAAGGAACAGTAATTATGGGCAGTATAAAATCAATAGCCCGGGTTGGTGAAAGCCACAAGGATTTTGATATGAAAGCCTTTAAAGTGATTATTCACCTCAATCACACAGACGATGGCCTGAAACCTGCAATGACAAGTAATAACGATATTATTCTTGCAAATGCTGAAAATGCGATTTCAGTTCCATTGATTTCGGTATTTAAAGAAAACGGGATAAAATATGTTTATCTGAAAACGCCGGAGAGCATAAAAAAGCAGGAAATAAAAACAGGATTCGAAAATGAACAATCTGTTTTGGTAGAAGAAGGACTAAAAGAAGGTGATCTGGTACTATTAGAACAGCCTGAAAAACCTGTTGAATTGGCAGAGAGTAGATAAAGAAGAAAATATCCAATATTAAACATTCAATAACCAATTTCCAATTTTTTACTCAAAATGTAAATTCAAAATTGGTTATTCGATATTGGTTATTTCCAAAAACTGATTTTCACATTAATCTTTCACTGGCAGTGTTGTATTACTTAAAAGCAGTACAATGTAAATATCCAATAATGAAGTTTCAATAATCAATTTCCAATTTTTTACTCAAAATGTAAATTCATAATTGGGTGTTCGATATTGGTTATTTACAAAAATAAAACTGGAGAATAACGAGCAAAAAAAGAGGCTGCCTTTTCAGACAGCCTCATTCTTACATTATAAAATTTTCTACCAACCTGGATTTTGTTGTTCAGCCAGAGTCGGGTTTGCATTGATTTCATCCTGTGGAATTGGCCAAAGGAAACGGAAATCAGAGTAAGGAATTGCTACGGTGCCCAAAGCTCCGGAATAAGGAGTTCCGAGTTCGTAATCAGTTCCTTTTGGCATACCATTAGCCAATTTTGCAGGAATACCGTTAATTGGGAAATACGGACATTGCTGCAACCTGTGAATATCAGGCCAACGTCTGCCTTCCATGGCAAATTCTATACGCCTTTCAACAAGTATTGCTCCAAGTAATGCCACATTATCGGCAAAATCAGACGCTTTGTATGTCTGTGTTTCAGGTGTTGCCAAAGCACGGTCGCGTACCATGTTCAAATATTTTAATCCGTTGGTAACATCATTTTTACGGGCATAAGCTTCAGCCATATTCAGCAATACTTCAGCATAACGCATCATTGGCGATGGATCAGTATAGTTTGTTACGTCTTTGTATTTATTTGTGAATACAACGCCTGAAGCAGGAGTTCTTGTCATTGCGCCTTCTTCACGTCTTTTATCGTCAACAAGCCATTTTTCATTACGCCAGATAATTGGACTCATGGCAACCAATTCGCGACGGTTGTATTGTGAAGCCAGGGCTGCATTTACACCGGGGTTCGAAGTGGCAGAATTTTCCATACCGAATATAGATTCAGTATTACCGTAAGGATTAGTAAACGGACCCGATGGAGCCGCTGTTAATGCATAGGTACCAGCTGCACCACTGATGAATTTATTTCCTTCAATAATAACTTTATCCATATCCCACATGTGCTGATAAACTCGTGTTTTTGCAGCAATTGCAGCACCTTTTGTAGCCCTTGTAATTTTCTCATTTCCTGTACGGTCTGAGTTCAACGGTAAGTTAGCTTCAGCATAATCCAAATCAGTAATGATTTTAGCATAAACTTCTGCAACAGTGCTTTTGCCAGTGGCAAAACCTTCGTCAATAGCAGATTGTGTAGTAAATGGTTTTTCAAAATAAGGAACTCCGGGGTGAGAAGCAGTTGGAGTATCTTTATATGGGCGGGCAAAATGCACCAGTAATTCATGATATGCCAATGCCCTTAAAATGCGTGCTTCACCTTCGTATTGATTTGCAAGTTGTTCAGATATTACACTGTTTTCTCTTGCTTTTGCCATACCATCAATAATAATATTACAACGATTGATCAACCGGTAGGTATCTTTCCAGTAATTTACATTGTTTGCTGTTGTAGGACTGTAAGTTGCAGTGTAGGTAAGCTGGTAGAAAGTTGCTACGTTTACCACATCTTCTCCCCTGTTATCACCTTGCTGAACAAAAGCAGAACCAAACGGATATCCACGATATGCAGGATCAACAGGATTTGCATAATACCCAATCTGCGCTGCTTCATACATTCCGGTCACAGATAGAGCAATTAATGAAGGAGATTCAAATGCAGCCGTTTCTGAAATCTGATTAAAAGGTTGCAGATCGATGTTATCTTCGCATGATGCAAAAACCATCGCTAGTATAAGTACCAAAACTACTTTTGCGTGCAGTACTTTTTTGTAAATTTTAAATGTATTTTTCATTGTTATTCAATTTTAAGGAATTAAAATTTCAGGTTTACACCAAAAGAAACCACACTTTGACGAGGAGTACCATTGTAGTCAACCCCACCCGATTCCATTTCAGGATCGATACCAGTGTAATCTGTAATCATAAACAAGTCTTGTCCCTGCACATACAATCTGAGGTTATCAACCCCAATTTTTTTAACTGCAGCTTTTGGCAGTGTGTAACCAAATGTGATTGTCTGCATTTTAATGTAATTACCTTTTTCAACCCACCTTGTACTTGAGTTGTCGGTAAGGTTTACAAATGTTTCGCCTGCATACCATAACTTTGGTGTCCATCCATCGCCAGGGTTTTCAACACTTTGCCATCTGCCAAGGATTTCTGTTCCGTTGTTTTGGAATTTTTGGTTCAGCAAATCCATGCGGGTTCTGTTCATCACATAGTTTCCTCCACTGTAACGGAACATCATATTAAAATCAAATCCTTTGTAATCAGCTTTCAAGGTAACCGAGCCATAATAAGTTGGGATTGAATTTCCAAGAATTTTACGGTCAGCAGAAACAAGCGAAGAAGCAACAGAAACATCCGTTGGATTGGCAGGATCGTAAATTTTGTAATTTGATGTTGGAATATTCCCCTGCACCAGGGTTCCATCGGCTTTTTTGTAAATTGGGTTACCATTTGCCATGTTTACGCCCTGATAGTCATATCCATATATCGACCGTATTGATTCTCCCTCACGAATAATCGTATAGGTTTGAATTATATCCTGATGATCAACCAATTCCTGAATTTCATTTTTAACCAAAGAAAGGTTTCCATCCAATGATAAACGCAAATCGTTTTTGTTGTACAAAATAGCATCAAATGAGAACTCGTAACCCCAGTTTTTCAATTTTCCGATATTCTTTGAAATCTTGTTTCCGGGAATACCAAATGAAGGAGGAGTTGGAGCATCTAAAATTAAGTTATCCTGATTATTGACAAAATAATCAAAAGTCACTTTTAATTTATTGTCAATGAATGCTGCATCCAGACCAACATCAGTTTTTTTACTGGTTTCCCACTGCAACTGGTCATTTCCAATTTGTGAGTATGCAATACCATTGTAATTTGCATATTGTGCGTTCGAATATAAACCAAGGTATGGGTAGTTACCAATATCAGTGTTACCAACCTCAGCATACGATCCGCGAACTTTTAAATCGGAAATAAATGTAACATCTTCCATAAATGACTCATTGGAAATTGTCCATCCGGCTGATGCTCCCGGAAATACACCATACCGGTTATCTGATGGAAGAGATGATATACCATCATACCGAACAGAAGCCTGTATAAAATACCTTAAATCGTAGTTATAATTTATCCTTCCTGCATATGAATTAAAACCATTTTGTGTCATTGAACCTCCAGACATTTGTGTTCCGTAAGAACCATCAATTAGGTTGTGGCTGAAAAAGTCACTTGACATATTTGTTCCTGCACCATAAAATGAATTTACTGTTTGTTGCTGGAATTCATTTACAAGGTTTACATTAAGATTATGCACATCAGCAAATTGCTTATTATAAGTTAAAACGTTTTGCCAGTTCCAGCGCGTACGATTTGCAAAGTTGTTATTTATACGGCCGTTTACGCTTTGTCCGTCACCATGGAAAGGATTCCAGTATCTGAAACCTTCAGTTCCTCTTGTATCAACCCCCATTTGAGTTCTAAAATTCAGGTCGGGAGTAATATTGGCGCTTGCATAAAAACTTGCAAGAACACCCATAGTTTTTGAAGTGTATTTGTTATTATCAAGCGTGTAACGAATATTAGGCAGGTTATCGTCAACCTGTTGCAGGTTTTGTCCGCGACCAGCGTAATTTGTATTTAAATCGTCAATGTTATAACCGGTTGGGTCGTTTGCATCAAAAACTGTAGTATTTGGTAACATACGGATTGCCGAGAAGATATTGCCTGATAGTGAGTTGGTACCAGTATTCATACCAAAAGTCTCAGTTCTTGTAATCGAAGAATTTAAACCGATTGTAAGCCATTTTTTAATTTTATGATCAATGTTTGCCCGCATTGTATAACGGTTCATTTCGTTCGGACGTGAAACACCTTCCATATCGGAATATCCTAATGAAAAATAGAAGTTTGTTGTTTCAGTAGCTCCTGAAATACCTAAGTTATGGTCCTGCTGGAAAGCATTTGAACGTAAAACTGCATCCTGCCAGTCTGTATTTACATCGGTTCCAACTGCAATTGCTGATTGTGCGCGGTTTGCTCTTTTTTCATTTGAAATCATAACAAACTGTTCAGAATCCAAAAGATCGAAAAGATTTACCGGAGAAGCAACACCCACATAACCATTGTAAGAAACATTAAAAGTGCCCTTTGTACCTTTTTTTGTTGTAATTAAAATTACACCATTAGCTGCTCTTGAACCATAAATTGCTGTGGCTGATCCGTCCTTTAGAATTTCCACCGACTCAATATCGGCCGGATTGATATCGGCCATGGCGTTGGTTGATGCATATCCACCGACATCACCTGTAAATACAGGCATTCCATCAACAACTATCAGCGGATAAGTACCCGACGTGATTGACCCGATTCCACGAATTCTGATCCGTGGTGCTTCGCCCAAAACGCCATTGGCAGCAGTAACCTGAACACCGGCTGAACGCCCGGCTAACTGAGATTCAAAACTTGGAGTGGCTAAATTGGCAAGATCATCTCCTTTGACTTGCGAAATTGAACCAGTTAACTCCCTCTTTTTCTGTGTACCGTAACCAACTACAACTACCTCATCCACAGAAATTACATCAGATTCCATTGAAACTTTAAAACTGGTTTGGTTGCCAATTTCAATTTCTAAGTTCTTCATTCCAATAAAGCTGAAAACAAGTGTTTTGGCATCATTCGGAACATTTAGTTCGAAATAACCATTCAGGTTTGTTACAGCTCCCAGAGTAGTTCCTTTAACCATTACTGAGACACCCGGCATAGAATCACCGTCCTCACTATTGGTTACCGTACCTGAAATGCTCTTGGTTTGAGCACTCAACATTTGCATTCCTGCAATAGAAATGCAAATTAAAAACAGCGCAAGTTTTTTCATAGAAAAATTTTTGATAGTTAGAATTAAAAAAATTATTAAAACTATATTCCGACTGACATTGGTTTATAACCAAGGCTAATCGATTTCTTATAGTGCGAATGTAATTATTAATTTCAAAATACAATAAATCTTAAAAAATAAGCTATATTTTACCAATTACGTTAATTTTGGTTAAACAAATCAGGGTTACTCCGAATTCAAAGCGCATATTTTTCAGATTTACCCCTTTCAAAACGGGGGTTATTCAAAATATTATAAGTAAATAAATTTGATTTTTTCGTTAAATGGTTAACATAAATTTTGGTTTTCTTTGAATAAACAAAAAATATACACTGTTATTAAAAAATTTTGATTAAAATGTTTTATCCGAACGTGGATTTATGCTTTACAAATTGAAAAAAGATGATGGATCAAAAGCCTAATATTTACCTTTTTAACCCAACCTGCGAATATGCAGTTGCTAATCAAAATGAGAACTGGCAACCTAACAGGATTCTTCAGAAAATGGAGTCCGATTTATCATTAATTTCATTGTATTTGGGCAATAAAAATGATTATGTTTTGATTGATTCACTTCCGTCACCAGAGTTTATTGCTTCATTAAAACAATTTAATATCGAAATTCCCGGCTTCATAACAAAAAGAGAATCGCTTCAAAACCAGCATTTTATTAACTTGCCAAAAAATAAACTACTCCCATGGGGCTGGAGCCCGGCTTCGCACAAATTACTTTCACCATTAAAAAAGTCATGTACTTCCGAATTCCAAAATTCACCTGTATATAACTGGCTGCCCGGGCACCGTGATATAACTTCCCGAAAATTCGCCTTGGAAATTTTAACCCGGTTGCAATTAACAATAAAAAATGACTTCATTTTACCGGCTGAGAATAAACCAAGAATCTGTACCACTCAAAATGATTTTGAAGACGCCATAAAACAATGGGGAAAAGTAATGATAAAAGCTCCCTGGAGCAGTTCCGGCCGGGGTTTGCAGCCTGTCACAAAAACCCCGGTTCATCCAAAAGTCTGGGAAAAAGTTTTGGGAGTTGTAAAAGAACAGGGTTTTGCCCTAGCGGAACCTTTATTGAATAAAGTGCTCGACCTTGCACTTCTTTTTGAAATAAAAAAAGGCAAAGTTAATCACCTCGGAAACAGTTATTTTTATACAAACAGCAAAGGGCAATATGAAGGGAATTATTTAAACGGGTTCCCCGTTACAATCGATAATGCGGTTTTGGAATTTGCAGATTATATGGTTGGAGAAATTCGTCAACCAATAATAAACGCAATAGAAAACAGTGAAATGGCAACATTCCATGAAGGTTATTTTGGTGTTGACACCCTTGTTTATTCTGATAAAAATAAACTCAGAATCAACCCCTGCCTTGAAATAAATGTACGCTACACCATGGGTTTACTTGCGCTGCGGCTCGAAAAATTAATTTCAAAAAGTAAAAAAGGGGTTTTCAGCACTTATTTTGTGCCGGGAAAAACTTATTTCGATTTTAAAAATGAAATGGAAGTAAAACACCCCTTAAAAATTGCGGACAACAAAATTGAATCAGGCTTTTTTTCACTAACCGACGCGCGCACCGACAGCTTGTTTGGAGCATACATTTTGGTTTAAAGACGCAAAATATTTTTATTCATTATTAAGTTCCTTTTGTCTGAATCATGCAATCTGAAATAAATTTCAGTAACTTTAAAACTCATTTTAAATCGAACTTCATCTGAATACTAAACTATTATATTATGAACGAGCCTGAATCAAATCCGACGCCGCCTAAAAAAATCACAAAGAAAATCTATAAAAAGGAGCTTAAAAAGCTTCAACTTGAATTGATAAAATTGCAGGAATGGGTAAAAAATGAAAAGCTAAAAGTTGTTGTAATTTTTGAAGGTCGGGATGCCGCAGGAAAAGGAGGTGCAATAAAAAGAATAATACAGGTATTAAATCCGCGCATTTGCAAAGTTGTAGCTTTGGGAACACCTACTGAACGTGAAAAAACCCAATGGTATTTTCAGCGTTATGTTGCGCATTTACCTGCTGCCGGCGAAATGGTGCTGTTTGACAGGAGTTGGTATAACCGGGCAGGAGTTGAAAAAGTAATGGGTTTCTGTTCCGAAGACGAATACTGGGATTTTTTGAGGGCTTGCCCAAGATTCGAAAGAATGTTAATATACTCGGGAACAATTTTAATAAAATACTGGTTTTCGGTAAGCGAAAAAGAGCAGGAAAAGCGTTTCAGATCGAGGATTAAACACCCCACAAAAAGGTGGAAACTAAGTCCAATGGATCTGGAGTCGCGAAAACTGTATGTAGATTTTTCAATGGCAAAAGATGAAATGTTTACTTACACCGACACAAAAATCTGCCCCTGGTACACTGTTGATGCCGACAATAAAAAACTTTCGAGATTAAATTGCATCCATCATTTGTTATCCATGATTCAGTATAAAGATTTAACGCCAGCCCCTATTGAATTACCACCGCGGACTGACAGCAAAGGATATGTGAGGCCTCCAATTGATGAAATAACCTATGTTCCGAATGTGTATTAGTTCTCATGGGTTTCAGTAAGGTCGAACAGAAGGTTTTCAGGCCCGGTAAGAAACCCTGAAAACAACTTTTGCAAACCATCAGTCCCGATATAATTTCGCTCGGCAAGTTCAAAATAGGCGTAGGTCCAAACCATTTTTTCAAATCCATTTTCGCCTTTTACATCAACTTCTTCTTTAGTTGCCGGTGTTGTGGTTTGCCGCAGCTTACTTCCATAATCACCCTCAAAAACTTTTTTTACCGGAATACCTGCAGAAACGAGTGCATCAACAGTAGTTTCAAAATTTGCCCATTCCTTCACATCCTGGTTGTTAACCGATGCCGCAAAATGATTTACTGAATTCCCGTGAATTAAAACCCACGCCCCAAACTGTGATATATCATTCATTTTCAACACTTCATCTTTTAATGGAATATTCCATGGACGACGAAAATATTGTACCAGATCATTAACAAGAAAATCTGCAGCTTCAACGGGTAAACTGCCATTTTCTTTAACAATTGCAAGCAACTCCAAACTTTTATCGTTGAGTAAGTAAAAGGTGTTATGTACCGTTTCATTAACAATATTTTGAGCCCAAACCGGCAAATCAATTACTTCCAGTTGACTGACAAATACTTTTGGAAGCGTTTCATCAGGGTGTTCAAAATGAGTTGAATTTATTTTCTTTTTCGGAAATTTATATTTTGAAACAGGTATATATCCCAAAAAATTAAGAATGTGTTTTATTGCCCTGATTCCTTCCGGTTGTTCTCCGGTGTGGGCATTGAACGTTCGGAATGCAACATGGTCAATCACAACTTTACCACCTTTTTCTACCACCAAATCAGCATATTGCTGTGCATAAGGAACTCTTACGGCAAATTGTTCCCATAATTTTTCAAACAGCAACCGGGTTATTTCCTTTGTAGTTCGTTTCATGATGAATGTTTTTATACATTAACATAAAAACCTGAACTTAGGTTACCAAAAAACTTATGTTATACAGTAGTTTTTAGAAAAGAAATGCAATTATGAAATGTCATTTTTTGGGGTTGTTTTCATAAAAGCAAGAACATCCTTTTTATTGAAATAGGAAGTTGCACCGCGTCTTGTTGTATTAATTGCACCCGAAGCATTACCAAAATTGAGCGATTGCTGCATGGATTTCCCATTTAGATAATAAACCAAAAATCCGGCTAGAAAGGCCATGCCTGAACCAATATTGTCAACAACTTCAATTTTGTAACCGGGGTCAGAAAATGCCCCTTTTTTGTTGTGGTAGGCAAAAACCCCATTATGTCCTCTTGTAATTAATACTATATCAATTTTATATTCCCGGCAAAGCTCTGAACTGAAAACCTCCAGATTTTCTGCGCTTAGATTTAACTCTTTACTCAAAAAATCTATTTCCTTTTCCTTTATTCTGACAATATTTGAACTCAGCAAAAGATTCTGTACAACAGTTGCATTAAAAAAATGCTCAAACAATTTCAAATCAAAAAAATGAATCGAGTCAGGTGATTCCTTTATTAATTCGCGAAGTGTATTTTTTGAGATACCAAAACGTTGCGGCAGCAACCCGTAAAAAAGGCAGTCGGCATCTCTGACCAATTTTAACGACTCGGCTGAAAACTCTATGTGATCGAAGGCAACTTCTGGAGTTACAATATAACGTGAGTCTAAATTCTCGTCGAAACTGATATGAACTGTTCCTGTTGGAAATTCACTGTCAACCTGAACATTTTCATCCGAGATTTTCAGTTCTTTCAGTTCATCAAAAACTTCATTGCCCAACTCATCATCGCCAACCCGCGAAAGCAAAAATCCCTGCTCGTTAAATGAATTGCATCGAAAAACCATGTTTGACGGTGTCCCTCCCAAAACTTTTCCGTTGGGTAAAATATCCCAAACCACTTCGCCAAATGCAACAATTTTTTTATTCATCAAATCATTTTTCAGAGGGGCAAAAATAGAAAATATTAAAAAATGATTCAACTTAGCAGGGTATGATTATTAAGGAAAATAAAAGATTTTTTATTTGTTCGCCCTATCAAAACAAATTAAATATTAATACCATATGCATGTGTTTATTGTTAGTTACGCATAAATGGTTAAGCAATTGATTGATACAATTTTCAAACAAATTCTTTTCTTAACCGTTCCTTTTTAAAAGAATTTGGATGAATTATCTGGCACATTTGTTTTTATCGGGTCCTGACGAACAGACTATGGTTGGCAATTTTATTGGTGATTATGTAAAAGGAAATACATGGAACAAATTTCCTGAAAACATAAAAAAAGGGATTTTAATGCACCGATGGATTGACTCGTTTACTGATGCACACCCAAATTTCAGGGAGGCAAAAGCTATATTTAGAAGTGAGTTTGGCCTGTATTCAGGAATTGTAATCGATTTATTGTATGATCATTATTTAGCTAAAAACTGGAATGAATATTCTGATTTAACACTTCGCGCTTTTGCAAAACGAAGTCATGCCGTGCTGTTACAAAACTTTTTGCATTTGCCGGCCAGGGTACAAAGTTTTCTGCCATTTTTAATCCAGCACAGGCGATTGGAATCATATGCTTCGGCTGAGGGGATTGTACAAACATTAAAAATAATGAGCAATTACTCCTCACTTCCGGCAAAATCGGATTATGTGTTTCAGAAAATTCAAACAAATAATGATTTTTTTGAAGTCAATTTCAGGGAGTTTATGATTGATTTACTGAAATATGCGATTGAAATACAAAACAATGACTCGAAGTATTTTGACTATTTATCAATACAGAAAACACATTTCTGATTAAAATTTTTCGTACCGGCTGGCATCCAATCTGACGAAAATAAACAGCAAAATAGTAAACGACCAAAGCGACGATCCTCCATAACTAAAGAAAGGAAGTGGAATTCCGATAACGGGCATTATTCCGATTGTCATCCCGATATTCACAAAAAAATGAAAAAACAGGATTACCGCTACCACGTAACCATAAATTCGTGAAAAGCCTGATCGTTGCCGTTCAGCAAGCCAAACCAAACGTGTAAAAAGAGCCATAAACAATCCAATCACAACAAGCGAGCCGGCAAATCCCCACTCTTCGCCAACGGTGCAAAAAATAAAATCGGTATCCTGCTCCGGTACAAAATTGAACTTGGTTTGTGTACCTTCCAAAAATCCTTTTCCCCACAAACCACCCGAACCTATCGCAATTTTACTTTGATTTACGTTGTAACCCGCACCAAGCGGATCCGACTCGATACCAAGCAATTCGTTAATACGCGCCTGCTGATGATCGCCTAATATATTGTAGAAAACATAATCGACTGAAATTGTAAATAATACCGAACCAAGAAAAATTAAAGCAATTGTAGTATAGTTTGGCAGTTTTTTAAAGAAACTGTAAGCCAGAATAGTTATTGCACCTATTATCGAGCCAACGGTAAGAACATCGGACAACCCGTATTTCGACCCAGCAACCAGATTGATTAAAAAGGAAACAAGAATTGATAATGCGAAAATGGCAGGTATTATTAAAAACTGTTTGTATCTGGGGTTCACTATATAAAAGGCAACCAACACAAAACCGAGGAGTAAAATTGATAAAGTAAAGTTCGAAATAATTAATGCCAGTACAAATAGTACAACAAGTAAAGTTCCAAAAAACAATACGACTCCTGATAAACCTTCGCGGTATAAAACCAAAACAAAAGAAAAATAAACAAGTGCCGAACCTGTGTCGTTTTGCATTAAAATCAATGCCGCCGGTCCGAGAATTATAAGTGAAACAACAAGTAGTGATTTGAATTGCTGAAATTTAAAACCATGTGTGTTCATATAATTTGCAAGTGCCAGGCCGGTGGCAAACTTACAAAACTCTGAAGGCTGAAAGCCAAATGAGCCAATCATAAACCAGCCCCGTTGGCCGTTTATTTTTGTCCCCACAATAAGCACAAGAACCAGCAATAAAACGATAATACCATAAATTATATAGGAGAAAAAAACATAAAAGTTTGTATCAATCCTGAGAAGAATAAAAGCAATTACGAGTGCTGCCCCAATCCAAATTAGTTGTTTCCCGTAACGTTGAGTTGTATCAAAAATACTTTGATGCTCGAGGTTAAAAACCGAAGCATAAATATTTATCCATCCTAACAATGTCAGTATCAAAAATAATGAAACCGTGATCCAGTCGATATTTGCCCAAAGGCTGTTTCTTTTTGGCATATTATCTTGGTTTGTAAGGATCTAACAAATTGGCTTCCAACATTTTTTCTTCCACTGGTTTTTTCTGTGCCGAAATGGTATCGTTTAAAAACCTTTCAACCATTAAACCTGCCATGGGTGCTGCATAAGTGGCACCAAAACCGCTGTTTTCGACATACACAAAAATGGCAATTTTCGGATTGTCTTTTGGTGCAAAAGCCGTAAATACCGAATGATCAATCCCGTGATCGTTTTGAACAGTACCCGTTTTACCGCACATTATCACACCCGGAACCGCCACCCTCGACGACATATTTCCTTTCACAACCTGTTCCATTCCTTCAATAATCGGGATAAAAGTTTCGGGCGAAATTTTTGAATAATGCTTCACTTTAAGCGATGAAGAAACTGTATCGTTCTCAATTTCACGAACCAGATGCGGAGGATAATAATAGCCACGATTGGCAACAATAGCAGCAACATTTGCCATTTGAAGCGGCGTTGCACCCAACTCGCCCTGCCCAATCGCCATTGAGCGAATTGTCATTGGGTTCCAGTGACCCTTCCCGTAAATTTTGTTGTAGTATGATTCGGGGGGCAAATTCCCTTCCAGCGCGTTGGGAAAATCGCTGCTGATAATCTGCCCTATTCCAAAACTTTCAGCATAACTGCGCCAGGTATCATAACCTTCGGCCACGTTCTTTCCCTTGTAAATAATAGCCCGAAAAGTATTCCATAAAAACGAATTACAGGATTCCCTGATGGCATCGACAACATTTGCAGGCGAAACGTGGCTGTGTGTGCAGCGGATTGGGCTTGATGCCTTGCCCGCGCACGAAAAACGTGATTGAGTTGTAATGGCACCGATTTCCAATCCAATCAAAGTATTAATTATTTTGAAAGTTGAACCGGGCATATATTTTGCCTGCGTTGCCCTGTTAAACAACGGCTTTAATGAATCCTGAAGCAATATATTATAATTCGTTCCGCGAATCCGGCCAACAAGCAAACTGGGATCGTAGGTTGGAGCACTCACCAATGCAAGTACTTCGCCTGTTGAAGGTTCGATAGCTACCATCGCACCTTTTTTATTCCGAAAAAGTTGCTCGGCGTAATTTTGCAAATCAGCATCCAGAGTAGAAACTATATTATTCCCGATTTTAGCAGGAATATCTTCAGCTCCGTCGAGGTAGCTTCCCTGGAGACGGTTGTGCACATCAACCAATTGCTTTTTAATTCCCTTTATACCGCGAAGCTGCTTTTCGTAAGTTTTTTCAATTCCGCTGGCACCAATATAATCGCCTGATTTGTAATATTCGTCCTTTTGAATATCAGCATCATTTACCTCACTTACATAACCCAAAACGTGAGCAGCCGATGGTTGTGCATATTCACGCAATGTTCTCGACTGAGTATGAAAACCTTTAAATTTATATAGTTGCTCCTGAAGGTAAGCAAAACTCTCAGGCGGTATTTGTTTTATTAAAATCGAGGGTTTGTAGGTTGAATATTCACTGGCTTTCTGAATTCCGGCAATCAAATCTTCTTTCGAAATTTCAAGTAAACGGCAAAAAGAAACCGTGTCGAACCTTTCAACTTCGCGTGGTGTAACAAGTAAATCGTAGGCCGGTTTATTGAATACCATTAAAACACCATTCCTGTCGTAAACCAGACCACGCGCCGGATACTGCACAATTTCGCGCAGAACATTGTTTGTTGCCGATACCTTGTATTTCGAACTTATTACCTGTAACCCAAATAACTTCAAAATAAAAATAAGGCCTGCAACAAGAAAAATGGTTGTTACATAATATTTTCGTTTCGAAAAAATGTCCACACTCATTGTTTAATCTCTAAAAACTAAAAACTGACTTAAAACTATAACAATAATCGAGAATAAGGAACTCAGAATTACACGGAAAAGCGTGGTTAGGAAATTGGCAAAGGTGTAAACTTCAAGGTAAAAAAGAAGCAAATGGTGCAGCAGAACCATAAAAGCAACATAACTGACAAACCAGATCAATTTATTTTGGTGCAATCCGGGATAATCACTTTTATCGTCTTCCCTGTTTGATATAATTCTGATTACCAACGGCCGCATGTATGCTATAAACACAGTTGCCGCCGAATGCACACCTAAACTATTGGAAAATATATCGATAATAAAGCCAAGAACGAAAGCAAGAACCAGTACCAAATACCGGGGAGTGCTTAACGGTAGCAGGATGACAAACAATATATAAACATAGGGGTTGAAGAATCCGCCAAACTGAACCTGGTTGAAAATTAATACCTGCACCAATACCAGTGACACAAACATCAACGCATATTTTAAAAGTATCCGAATCATTTGACTATCCTGTTTTCAAGTGCTTTCAATTCATTTTTTTTCAGGTTCTCAACAATATCTACATACGAAAGTGCCCTGAAATTTACGGCTAGTTCAACCTGAATTTTATAATAATTATCGCCAGGTGGCATTTCAATTGAATGAACAGTCCCAATCATAACACCTTCGGGAAAAACCGATGAATAGCTGCTTGTAACAACGGTATCGCCAACGGCAAGTTCAACATGAAAAGGAATTCCTGTAAGATTTGCATACCGTGAATCGCTTCCATCCCAGGCAAGCGGACCAAAAGTGCCGCTTTTCTTCAACTTGGCTGAGGCTCCCCATCGTTTGTTTAATACTGAAAATCCAAGCGAAAATGATTCAGAAACGTGAATAACGACGCCAACCACCCCATCTGAATTAATGATTCCCTGATCAGGTTTTACGCCGTGTTTGCTGCCTTTATTAAGTGTAATATAATTATCCTGCTTATCAACCGAATTGTTTATCACTTTTGCCGAAATAAACCTGTACAAAGAGTCTGTTATTTCAGCTTTTGAAACAATTGAATAAGGTGTGATGCGGATATACGGCAAATCAGCAATCAGCGATTTTAGCTGGGCATTTTCTCTGGCCAGTTTACGATTTACCGATGCCAGGCTAAAATAATTACCAACCGCGCTAAACGAATTATAAATGGTAGCGGTTACTTTATTTGATGAATTAAGGTACTTCGATCTCTGGTAACTGTTGAAATTATAAATAAGCGTAAACGAAAGTACTTCTAATAATAAAAAAAGAAGGAACGCATAATTCTTTAGCAGAAACCGAAACAGACCTCTCATTGTTTACAAGAGAAAATTCCCGACCACTTATTTGATCAGGAATGAGAAATTATCAACGTTTTTGAGTGCAATCCCGGTTCCACGAACTACCGCCCGCAAAGGATCCTCGGCAATATGAAACGTAATCCCGATTTTGTCTGTCAACCTTTTATCCAGGCCTTTTAAGAGAGCGCCGCCACCTGCCAGCCAAATTCCTTTTACTACAATATCGGCATATAATTCAGGTGGGGTTTGTTCCAGTGCACTCAAAACTGCTGTTTCAATTTTTGAAATTGATTTTTCGAGGCAATGTGCAATTTCCTGGTACGAAACGGGCACTTCAATAGGAAGAGCTGTCATTTGGTTTGGTCCCTGAACCACATAATCCGGTGGCGGATCTTTCAATTGTGAGAGCGCCGAACCTACATGGATTTTAATTTCCTCGGCTGTGCGTTCCCCAATTTTTATATTGTGCTGGTGACGCATATATTCCATAATGTCTGCTGTCAAATCATCGCCGGCAATGCGGATTGATTTGTTTGTAACGATACCTCCCAGTGAAATTACAGCAATCTCAGTTGTTCCACCACCAATGTCAACAACCATATTTCCTTCAGGTGCTTCCACGTCGAGACCAATTCCGATGGCTGCGGCAAGAGGTTCGTAAATCATGTAAACCTCTCTCCCACCTGCGTGTTCCGATGAATCACGTACCGCACGGATCTCAACTTCGGTGCTACCGGACGGAATGCAAATAACCATTTTCAAAGCCGGAGAAAACAACCTCGGTTTAGGATTTATCATTTTTATCATCCCTCTTATCATTTGCTCCGCCGCATTAAAATCGGCTATCACACCGTCACGTAATGGCCTGATTGTTTTCAGGTTTGCGTGAGTCTTTCCCTGCATTTGCCTGGCTTTTTCGCCAATTGCCACCATTTTTTCGGTCTTCAGATCAATGGCAACAATCGACGGCTCGTCAACAACAATTTTATCGTTGTAAATAATGATTGTGTTGGCCGTTCCCAAGTCAATTGCTATCTCTTGTGTTAAAAATGAAAATAGTCCCATTTGAATTTCTGATTATTTAATCTTAAAAAAGATTTTCTGTTTTAATGTTTGAAATGTCTTCTCCCGGTAAATGCCATTGCAATTCCAAATTCGTTGCAGGCATCAATAACTTCTTTGTCTCGGATACTGCCACCCGGCTCTACAATGTATTTTACCCCGTATTCGTTTGCAGCTTCAATGCTGTCGCGGAAAGGGAAAAATGCATCGGAGATTAACACTGAATTCTCAATTGCCAATCCTTGCTTTAAATTGAAGCGTGGCATTGTTAAATGGCGCAAACTGTCGAGACGGTTGGGTTGCCCCATTCCGGCTCCTGTAAGCCAGAACGAACCATTTGCATTTTCGGTAACAACAGCAATTGCATTACTTTTCAGGTGTTTGCATGCTGTAATACCAAATTTGGCGAGGTTCATTTTCTCAGCTTCAAATACTTTTGACGTAACAGTTTCGAATTGAAGGTCCAAACCTTCGTCTTCATCCTGTACCAGCATTCCACCACTGATTGAGCGGTATAATTTTTCGCCTGTGATTTCACTTTTCACAGGTGTTTCAAGTAAGCGCAAATTCTTCTTGCCAGCAAAAACTGAAAGCGCTTCGCCGGTAAATTCAGGAGCAATCACTATTTCAACGAATTTACTGCCAAACCACTCTGCTACTTCTTTTGTAACCGTGTCAGTAAAACAAATAATGCTGCCAAAAGCGCTGATTGGGTCTCCTTCCCAGGCAAGTTCGAGCGACTCCAGAATATTTCCGGTTACCGCCAAACCACAGGGATTGAGGTGTTTTATTACCGAAACGGCAACTTTGTTTTTGATATGGGTTACAGAATGATATGCGTCGCTGGCCGATTTCCAGGCTGCATCAGCATCGAGCATATTATTGTATGACAATGCTTTGCCCTGAATTACACGTGCTTCGGATAAAGAAACTTCCTGTGGTGTATTTTTGAATTTAAAGAATGTTGCTTTTTGGTGCGGGTTTTCGCCGTAACGTAAAACTTCGCCATTATTTAAACTAATCCTTTCGGTACTTTCATCCGCGCCGCCATTAAAGTAGCTGAAAATTGCTGCATCGTAATGCGATGAAACCGAAAACGCTTTGCCGGCAAACCACTTGCGGTCTTCCAGTGAAAAACTGCCTTCTTTTTCATTTAACAAATCAAGCAGCGGCAAATATTCTTTTTGTGACGGAACAATCACAACGTCCTTGAAATTTTTAGCTGCTGCACGAATCAGTGAAATCCCGCCAATATCAATCTTTTCGATAATATCCTGTTCACCGGCACCCGATGCAACAGTATCTTCAAACGGGTAAAGATCGACAATCACCAAATCAATTTCAGGAATATCATATTCTGCCAACTGGCTCACATCGCCCTGATTTTCGCGACGTGAAAGGATTCCGCCAAAAACTTTTGGGTGCAGGGTTTTTACACGACCACCCAGGATTGAAGGGTAACCTGTTAAACTTTCAACCGAAGTTACTTCAACACCCAGTGATTCGATAAAAGTTTTTGTACCACCGGTACTTAAAATTTTAACATTCAGATTGTTCAGTTTGTGAATTATACTATCGAGGTTTTCTTTGTGATACACAGAGACCAACGCGGTCTTAATTTTTTTATTATCAGCCATTTATTCCCTTTTCCGTTTTAGGTCGCAAAGATAAAAAAATCAATGTAGATTTTATACTAAAAATTGAGGTTTCAAACATTTCTTTGTTAATAAATTCAGATTAAAAAACAAAGAAGCTGATCAAATTACCAGGACACAATAAATAAACCGAAGGAAAAATTAAATCCACACTATGCCTGTTTAAACGGGAATATTCATATTAAATTGTCTTTTGAAATTATTTGTAAATTCCCACTTGTTTCAGGTTAACCCTGATTGTCATATTTTTTCGGTTGTTTTTAAATCTAAAGTTTTGCTCAGGATTAAAAAAACAAATTTTAACTTTACTGCAAATTGAATAACAATAATGCTTCTGA
Source organism: Draconibacterium sp. (assembly GCA_035391305.1). Classification (GTDB taxonomy): domain Bacteria; phylum Bacteroidota; class Bacteroidia; order Bacteroidales; family Prolixibacteraceae; genus Draconibacterium. The sequence goes on along the minus strand of DAOPKR010000023.1, from coordinate 2,832 downwards.
TCAGATTAATATATGAAAGTTTTTCATTTGCTTTTAACTCGTTAAAGGCAAATAAATTACGCACATTTTTGTCGCTGCTTGGTATTACTATTGGCATTTTTGCAATCGTTTCGGTATTTACCGTAATCGATTCGCTTGAGAAATTTATCAGGGAAAGTCTCGACAGCATGGGAAGCAACATGGTTTACATACAAAAATGGCCGTGGATGCCACCTGAAGGGGAATCGGAATATCCGTGGTGGCGCTATTTAAACCGTCCGGTGCCGGAATTTGAGGAAACAGAAGAAATTTTAAAAAGAGGAAATACGGTTGAAAATGCTGCCTTTTTGTTTGGTTTTTCGCGCACTGCCCAGGCCGGAAGCGACAAAATGGACAACGTAACAATTATGGCAACCTCTTATGCAATACTTGATGTGTGGGGTTTAAAGATTGAACGTGGCAGGTATTTCACTGAAAACGAAATGCGGTCAGGATCACCGGTAGCTGTTGTCGGCGCTGAAATTGCCGAAAAATTATTTCCCGGTCTCGACCCGATTAACCGTGACATAAAAGTTCAGGGGATAAAATTTCAGATAATTGGCGTTTACGAGAAAAAAGGGCAGGATATGTTTGGAACTTCGATGGATAAGAACATTCATATTTCGGCGGTTAAATCGTTTTACATGATTGATATCCGCAACCGCGACCGGGGCCAAACACTATGTGTGAAATCGAAACCGAATATCGAAAGAGACAAATTTGTGGCAGAGATTGAAGGTATAATGCGAAATCTGCACCGGCTAAAACCTATGGAAGAAAATGATTTTGCGCTAAATGAAGTAAGCTTGATTTCCAATCAGTTCGACCAGTTTTTTATTGCATTTAATATGGCCGGCTGGATAATCGGCGGATTTTCAATATTGGTAGGAGGATTTGGAATTGCCAATATTATGTTTGTTTCGGTTAAGGAACGTACAAAAATTATTGGCATACAAAAATCACTGGGCGCAAAACGCTACTTTATTTTACTGCAATTTATTTTTGAAGCGGTTGTGCTTTCGCTGATTGGCGGAATACTTGGATTGATACTGATTTTTGCCGGAACCCTCATCGTTGGTTATGTAAGTGAATTTACTATAGTACTTACCCTTGGCAACATTATCACCGGTCTGATGATTTCAAGCGTTATCGGCTTTATTGCCGGTTTTATGCCTGCACGTTCTGCAGCCCGGCTCGACCCGGTTATCGCGATGAATTCAGTTTAAAAATACCGGGACTCATATTTTTTTATAATATCCAATATTGAACACTCAATGTTCAATTTTCAATAAGAAGAATTATTGGAAATTGGTTGTTGAAAATTCAATATTGGATATTTTCTTTGAGTTATAAAACTTCTCCAAAGTTCGAAACTTTAGAAAAGGTAAGTGCACTATCTAAAGTCCACCGAACAAATGCGTAAAATACGCACCGAAAATTACGTAAATAACGCTTTTTTCCCACGCAACCATTTTGTTACTTTATCTGTCATAAAACCAAAAACTAATCTTTAACTCAAAAAACATGAACCACAACTCATGAGCAAATCTAAGAACATTTCCCGGCGGCAATAAAGTATCACTATCAAAGGAAATTGCTAAACAATGACAACAGAAAACCATCAAAATCAATAAACATGAAATCAAAACTCACAAAAAAACTAAACCGTTTATTAATAATCATTATCATCCTGCTATTTTGCAACCGAATTCATGCACAAACGAAAAATAACGGTTTAATAATTTCCGGAATTGCATCGCATTATATTCACAAACAGAATTACCGCGAGGATACCAGGGGATATTATAACTATCCAGTTGACCCCGGTTTTGAAATACTATATTTCAGAAAAATCCGGGAAACTGTTTATCTAGGTGCAGGCTATAACTACCAGACTGGAAGAATTGCGTCTGTAGTCGATTTTATAATGAGATTTCAATTTTCAGAGCAAAACCTGCCAATTGTTATCCGAAAAGAATTTTCAATCAAAGAAAAAACTTACTGGTTTTCAAGTTCAGGTTTTTATTTTGGCAGAAACGAAACCACCAGGGTAGAAAGTCTTAAAAAAAATGGTAATTGGTCCCCTCCATTCGATATGGAATTGGTAGCAAACTATTACGATGACAATAATTTTATCGATTTTTATATTGATACAGGTTTTTGTTATTCTCTTAATAATTGGAGCGAAATTTCCACCTCTGCATTTCTAAAATACAGAATAGATAAAACATGGTTAAACTATCATGAAAGTAGAACTCATTATGGCATAAAACTAAGTTATAACCTTAAATTTTAATCAGGATGAAAAAAATAATTCTTTTAATGCTACCTGGTATATTTTACAGCACATCTTTATTCTCCCAAACAAATCCACGTATGTTAAATCCTAATTACATGTGGTCGAGTCTTTTTGATACCTTCAACACACTTGATAGAAGTAAATGGAAAGTTGCAGATAACTCTCCTTTTTATGGGGGTTTTGAAAGTCAAAATCTGGGATTTTTACTTTGCTGGAAGGACAATACTTCCACCATAAGTGTTAATAATGGGGACTTACTTCTTTCAGGTACAAAAATACGATAATTATACGACTACTTTCAATTGGTTTGGAAACGACCCCTCGCTAACGCGCGATTTCATCGCGTGAAATTTCAACAACAAGATTTTAACTGGTAAACTTGTGATGAAAAAATAGGAAACTTCCATTTGTTATTTATTCCCAAGTTTTCCATATTTCCTACTCCTGGTTCTCCCCTTGTAGTTGGAGGGACTTTTCCGCAGAAATTAAAGTATCCCGAAAAACAAATTCCCGAT
>DAOPKR010000022.1:39909-43540 GCA_035391305.1 Draconibacterium sp. | reverse complement strand
GGTTCAGAGCATCTGGTTTACACCCAGAGGGTCGGGGGTTCGAATCCCTCATCGCCCACAAAAAAAGGATAACGAAAGTTATCCTTTTTTTGTTATGCTCAGGCTTTCTTTGCTGCGCAAACTATTATTCAACCCTAATAAATTTTTCAATCCAACAATTTGACTTGTCGTAAGTCCAGTCATATTTAACAGGAAAAATCTGAATTAATGTGTCTCCCTTTATCTCCAAATGAAGTTTTAATTTAATTCCTTCATAATTGGGACTTACATGAACATTAATATTTTCAGTATAATTATTTCCTATCAGACTGTAAGTTCCGTTTCCAAACGACCGGCTAACTCCGTTATGGTTTATAGTTTTACCAGCAAAAAGGAAATATTCTTTTGACCAGGATTTTAATTGTTCGCCATTTCCACTATTTGTTACATTTGTGGTTGACCGACCGTTATCAATTATCTCCATACTTACTTGTTTCCAGGTTCCCACAATCGAAATTTCCTGTGATCGGATTTGAAAAGTAAAAAGAACAAAGAAGAATGAAATGAGAAGTAACTTTTTCATAATGATCAGATTAGATGATTTTTGATGCTAAATTTATTTATATTCATAAAAGTATCTTTAAATTCAAAAAATTTAGCAATAAACAACATGTTTAAAAACAGGTTTAGCTTTTTCTGTTACTTCGCAGCGAGAAAAACAGTTAGCGATTTTTCTGTTATTTCAATCTGAATCATCAAATTATACTTACAGTTGAAGAATTAAGTTTTTACACATTAGAAAAAATGTGTTATTCAATTAGTTTAGAATTAAACTTATCAAAAGTAAATAACCGGAAAATTTAAAAAACCAATATTATTTTGCACCTCTGTCAAAAACTGCTATTTTTCATACTTAAATTACCACAATAACATTTTTATGAAATCAATTAGAAACATGTTTTTAACCATTACATTTTTTGTGGCTTTTTTGCTGAATGCAAATGCACAAAATATTTTTCTTAAACAATCCAACGAGTCGGGAATTTATAAAAGTGGCGAAAACATACGTGTAACAGCATTTTTAAATGGACTCATATCAGATTCGGTTTCAGTTAGAATTCTTAAGAATTACAATGAGATTCAAAACAAAAAAATAAAATTGACTGGCGATTCGCTTGTTATTTTTAATGAAAACCCGGATGAAGCCGTTTCTATGATTTTTGAAGTTAGAGCTGCCGATCAGCTTGTTAGCACAGGCTTGGTTGTTGATCCGGAGAAATTTCAACCGGGTACAGACCGGCCAAAAGATTTCAAAAAATATTGGAAACAAGAAAAAAAAGCTTTGCACTCGCTGCCGATGGAATTAAAAAGTGAGACGGTTGAAAATACTGATATCAATTTTGATTGTTCCAATATCGAAATCAATTGCACAGCACCGAAACCAGTGCGTGGTTATTTTGCCAAACCCAAAAATGCTGCGCCAAAATCGTTACCCATTGTTTTGTTTGTTCATGCAGCCGGTGTTAAAGGTTCGTGGTGTTTGGCCCGTCCTGAAACCGCAGTTAATTATGCAAAAATGGGAAATGGGGCATTAGCTTTTGATTTGAATGCGCACGGAATGCTAAACGGCCAGCCTCAGGGATATTACGATGATTTGGAAGCAGGCGAATTGAAAGGCTATTTTTATCGGGGCTTGGAAAACCGGGATGAATTATATTTCCGCGGAATGTATTTGCGTTTAATGCGCACACTTGATTTTCTGACCAGTCAGCCTGAATGGGACGGAAAACGGATTATTGTAATTGGCGAAAGTCAGGGCGGTGGACAAGCTTTGGCAGCAGCGGGTTTAGATAACCGGGTTTCGGCAGTGGTGGCAACAGTTCCGGCAATGTGCGACTGGGGCGGAACTTTGGCAGGCAGAAAAGGTGGCTGGCCACAACCTTTTTCGCAACCCGGCGACAAGCAAAAAATGATGCAAACCCTACCCTATTTTGATGCCGCACATTTGTTGAAAAACTCAAAAGCAACAATTGTTACCGAAATCGGATTCGTTGATTTCACTTGTCCTTCGAACTCAATTTATGCCGCCGTTAATCAATCTGAAGGAAAAAAAATAATTCTGGGTGTTCCTTACCGAGGTCATCAACTCGATCAGAAACAGTTTCAAAAAGTTTGGCAGGAAACTGTTTATCAGCCAAAAATGAAATTTATAGAGGATTTTCTGAAGTAGTAATTGTTTGTCTTCCCGCTGATATAAAGTTTAAAAAAGCAGAAACTTTTCAGCTTGCTATTTTAATTTCAACCAGCTTTTTAATGTCATCAAGAAACGAATTGTCAATTATTTCCAGGCTGATTACACGGCCTTCAACATAAGCTTTTGATTTCATAAGTTCATCTTTTACAAAGTCTGAAATATCAGCACATAAAATCCTGTCGCATGCTTTTTGACCAAAAACCATTGTAACCCTAAAAAAGCCTTCTCTTGGCGACAAATAGATTATCGCCCGTTTTTTATCTTTTATCCTGAATCCCCAACCATATTTTTTCACCGAAACATGCCATTCTTCAATTGCCGCAGGATATTTTTCAAAAACGAAGTTTCTTATTTCAAGCCAAACTGCCAGTGTTTTGCTCAATGAAATAACCAAATCGGAAGTTTTTGGTGTTTTTGTCAAGTCCATAAAAATACTTGTTTCCATGCTTTCCGGTATAAATGGTTAATACACTACTTTATTTTCCCTCGATTCGAATTTAAAAACGAGAATTTTATTAAACCCGCTTGTGCCAATGCCATAATTAAAACGCCAACAACCGTGATTATTCCGCCAACAAGTTGGTGTGGCAATGGTAAAATACCAAACACAAAAAAAGAAACAACCAAAACAACAATTCCTTTTAAACTCTGAACTATTGACGAACGCGATGCTTCAATATGTTTATACGAATAATAAACCGTTAGAATTGCCACAAATTCGAGCAGGCCGCCAATGACAGTATTTTTAATTGCAACAGCTGAGAAAACAACCGATTCGTCCATTACAAAAAACATAATAACAGAAAACAATAACAGCCAGATTGACCGGTTGAGGTTGAACAATTCGGGACTTAAATTTTTAACCTGCGTTTTTACAACAAGTGTTGCAGTGGTAGCAAAAACAGCATTAAAAAAAACAACTCCGGTTCCTTTAATAAACATTGTTTCCAATGATGTTCCGCCACTGTAGCTGATTACAAATGCACCGGAAAGTGCAAGAAATCCGCCAAATATTTCGACAGGCCCAAATTTTTCGTGTAAAATAAAAATACCTCCCAGCATTACCATTACAGGGAACATATTACCAAGAAATGAAGTAACCGCCGGATCAGCAATAATATGGATCGACAGAAAAAACAAAGTAGTTGTCGCTATTTCGAGTCCGCCGAGTGTAAGCAAAATGATAACCTGTCTTTTTGTCAACTTGCTGATTTGACCTAGTTTTTTGTTGAAAAGTGCAAAAAGAAAACATGATAATGCAACAACAATATACCATAAACTCCCGAACTGCGCCAGCGGAACTTCGTTCAGCGCAGCTTTGCTAAAAATATAAACATTTGAAAATGTAATTGTTGCAATTATGGCAAAAATGTAACCTTTAACTGTGTCCGATTTCAT
>DAOPKR010000022.1:0-39809 GCA_035391305.1 Draconibacterium sp. | reverse complement strand
ATGTAATTGTTGCAATTATGGCAAAAATGTAACCTTTAACTGTGTCCGATTTCATCTATAAAAATTTATGGCGACTAATGTACAAAAAAAGAATCCCCGACTTACTTAACCCCATGTTAACCTTCCCCAAACTTTAACCCGCAATAATCAGATTCCATTATCTTTGTATTATTAAATAGTCAGGGTTTCACTTAAAGTGAAGCCCTGACTATTAACTAAAAAATAAAACAATTAAAACAGATATTATGCTACCGAAAATTAATCCAATGACCACCAAAGCCTGGAACAGACTAGAAGAATACCATTTTGAGTTTGAAGGAAAACACATAAAAGAACTCTTTGCAAACGATGCAAAGCGGTTTCAAAAATATTCGCTGAAATTCGAAGACATACTGGTTGATTTCTCTAAAAATCTGGTTGATGACGAAATTCGTGAAGCTCTGCTTGAACTTGCCAGTGAATGTGAATTGAAAGATGCAATAGAAAGCATGTTTAAAGGGCAAAAAATTAATGTAACAGAAAATCGTTCGGTGTTGCATATTGCTTTGCGAAACCGCAGTAATACACCAATTATTGCAGATGGAGAGAATGTAATGCCCGAAGTAAATGCTGTACTCGGCCAAATGAAGGATTTCTCTGAAAAAGTGATTTCAGGAGCATGGAAAGGTTACACAGGCAAAGCAATTACTGATATTGTGAATATTGGAATCGGCGGTTCCGACCTTGGTCCGTTGATGGTAACCGAAGCCTTAAAACCTTATAAAAAAGAAAATATAAACCTGCATTTTGTTTCGAATGTTGATGGTACTCACATTGCAGAAACTTTGAAACTTGTAAATCCTGAAACCACACTTTTTATTGTTGCTTCCAAAACCTTTACAACGCAGGAAACCATGACCAACGCCAATTCGGCAAAAGATTGGTTTTTGAAAACTGCAAAAGATGAAGCATTTGTAAAATTCCATTTTGCGGCAGTTTCAACAAACTCAAAAGCTGTTTCAGCATTTGGTATCGACACAAAAAATATGTTCCGTTTTTGGGATTGGGTTGGTGGCCGATATTCATTGTGGTCGGCAATCGGACTTTCAATTGCCTGCGGTATTGGTTTTGAAAACTATATTGAACTTCTTGAGGGTGCACACGCCATGGACAACCATTTTCGGAATACAAAATTCGACAAAAATATACCGGTAATCCTAGCCATGATTGGCATTTGGTACAATAATTTTTATGGAGCCGAAACTGAGGCAATCCTTCCATATGACCAGTATATGCACCGTTTTTCAGCCTATTTTCAACAGGGAAACATGGAAAGCAACGGAAAATATGTGGACAGAAACGGCGAGCAGGTTGACTACCAAACCGGACCTGTTATTTGGGGCGAACCCGGAACAAACGGTCAACATGCGTTTTACCAGTTAATTCATCAGGGAACAAAATTAATTCCGTGCGACTTTATTGCTTCTGCCATCAATCACAACCAAATTGGCGACCACCATGTAAAATTGCTGGCCAACTTTTTTGCGCAAACCGAAGCAATGATGGTAGGAAAAACAGCTGAACAAGTTGAAGCAGAATTAAAAGCAGCCGGCAAATCGGAAGATGAAATTGCTGAACTGCTGCCTTTTAAAGTATTTTTGGGAAATATTCCCACTAATTCAATTTTGCTTAAAAAATTAACACCCCGTGCATTGGGATCATTAATTGCCATGTACGAACACAAGATTTTTGTACAGGGAATTATCTGGAATATTTACAGTTTCGACCAGTGGGGAGTTGAATTGGGAAAACAACTGGCAAATGCTATTTTGCCTGAACTAATTAATGATAAAACGGTTACGGGACATGATGCTTCAACTAATGGTTTGATTAATGCCTTTAAGGAAATGAGATAGGATTCGGCGAATTCCGATTCGCCGTTGTACAAAAAGCGCAAATCGGAATTCACACCACACGAATTTAATACAACATTCTGGCCCTGATCGTGTGCGGAACTTTTTTCAGCTCCTTTAAAATTGAATCACAGTCACGGCTTTCGGTATCAATGATTACATAACCAATTTCAGGGTCGGTTTGCAGAAACTGGGACGCGATATTAATTCCCCGGGTTGTAAAAATATAGTTGATATCTTTCAATAAACCGGGCATGTTTTTATGAATATGCAGAAACCTTTGTTTGTCGCGGTTGGGAAACAAGGATACCTGTGGAAAATTTACTGCGCCCACTGTTGAACCGTTATCGCTGTAACGAATTAGCTTTTCGGCAACTTCAAGACCTATATTTTCCTGAGCTTCAGAAGTACTTCCACCAATATGCGGAGTAAGCAAAACATTGTCAAACTCCTGCAGTACAGAAACAAACGGTTCGTCATTTGAGCTTGGTTCATGTGGAAAAACATCAGCCGCAGCTCCAGCCAGTTTACCTGTTTTTAGTGCCTCGGCCACAGAAATATAATCGACAACAGAGCCTCTTGAAGCATTTATCAGCAACGAGCCTTTTTTCATTAAAGCCAGTTGCGGAGCAGAAATCATATTTGCTGTCAAATCAGTTTCAGGAACGTGAAGCGTTACAGCATCCGAAACCTTCAACAACTCTTCAAGTGACTGGCAGGCGACTGCTTTACCAAGATTGAGTTTCTTTTCGATATCAAAATAAAAAACATTCATTCCCATTGATTCAGCAAGAATTGAAACCTGCGTACCGATATGTCCATATCCAACAATACCAAGGTTTTTACCTCTCACTTCATAAGAATTATTTGCGGCTTTTAACCAACCACCCCGGTGTGCTGCCGCATTTTTTGCAGGAACTTCGCGCATCAACATAATTATTTCAGCAATAACAAGTTCGGCAACAGATCGTGTGTTTGAGAACGGAGCATTAAAAACCGGTATCCCTAAATTTTTTGCGGCGTTCAAATCTACCTGGTTTGTACCGATGCTGTAACATCCGATGGCAAACAGTTTTCTTGCTTTTTTTAAAATTTCGGCATTTAAAATTGTGCGCGACCTGATTCCGATAATATGAACATCCTTAATTTTTTGCTCCAGTTCAGTTCCCTCGAGCGCTGTTTTCAAATATTCAACATTTGTGTAACCCGCTTCTTTAAATGCGTTTACAGCTGTTTGATGAATTCCTTCGAGCAGTAATACCCGAATCTTGTTTTTATCTAACGAAAATAAATCTGCCATTTAAAGTTGCTTAATTATTTGATTCCCTGATTTCCTTCCGGGCTTCTTTTTTTATCTGTTTATATTGTTTTTTATTCTCTTTCGACATAAAAATGGTTTGTTTTAAGCCCTCTAAAACCGAAATCAAAGTAAGGTTGATAAAAGCTTTATTCATGTCTCTTTCAACATGATATTTCACAATTCTCGGAGGTAAAACTTCGGAAGCAGGATTTGATGATGCTACAACGGCATTTGCAGCAAATGACAGCACTGAGTTTTTCCAGTCCGCTTTGTCTTCAAAGTTTACATCGAACGTTAAATCGTTGTATAAAAATTTCATGGTACCGTTGGCTTTCGTTTCTTTGGCAAAACCATTGAATTCAATTTTTTCAGCAATTCCATTATTAATTGAAGCCGGAGTAAATGACTGAATCAGTGGATTTAAATCCTTTAAACTGAACTTTGAAAACGAACCGTTAAAACTGAATTCAGGTTTGTTATAGTTAAAATCCAAATTTATATTGAAATGTGCCTTTTTTTCAAGCAAAGCCTCGGCTTTAACCAGAAGTGGCTGGCTTTCATCAATATTCGTAATATTTTCAATTTGAAGAGTTCCACTGTTTATATTTGCTTTTCCACGATTTTTGTCGGGTTTAATTTCCTCATAAGCAAGGTTTACATTTGTGGCTAAAACCTGTTTTACAAAAACAGGTGTTTTTATTGATGATATTAATTGCCCGGGATATTCAGGAAAACGCTTTAAATCAAGAGGTTTAGTTCTGTCTTTGAAAATATTTGAATTTACAGAATCAATGAGAACCGAATCAATAAATATTTTTTGGTGATAAATAAGAGAATCGAAATTAACTCCCGAGAACTTTACAAGCGCAGCGCTTCCCTGAAACTGGGTTACTTGAAATTTATGTGTTTTTTGGATTGCACTTTTATTTAAATTAGGTGAAAAAATAAAATTTTTAACCGTGACTGATTTATCGCTGAACGACAGGTTGAAATCCTGCAAAGAGAGGTGAAAAATACTGTCGGTAGTATGAATATCCAAATCTTTTAAACCTGCTTTAATATCATCGAAATGAAATATTAGTGTGTCGATGGATTTTTCAACTTCCAGTGAATTTACAAGTACCTCATAGTTTTTTAAACTGATTTGTCGTACCGATTCTTTGCGCAACAAACCTTCCAATCTGCCAATATTCAGGTTTAACAGGCTGTATGAAAACAAATCTTTACCTGGTTGCTGGTCGAATTTTAAGTCAGTGATTGCAATATTAACCCTGGCAACTTCCAGTTCTCTTTCTCTTGCAGAATCTACAATATGTACCGATGCCCCAGTCAAATTAAATTGTTCCAGAATATATGCATTTATAGCACTTTTGATGGATTGAGTAACCGAATCGCGTTCAGAATTTGACTCCTTAAATGGCAAAAAAACAGGTATTTCATCGGCCATTGTTATAAAAACTTCAGGTTTTTCGATATTAATTCGCCCCACTTTCAATTTGTTCTGTTTTAAAAGTGTCTTTATTTTAACATCGGCAAGCAGAATTTCCTTTGTCCGCAATTCCAAAGTGCTATTGATATAAGGATAATTTTGCAGAGGTTTTTCCCTGGGAAGTATTTCCACATTTCTAACTCTTATATTTCCCAACGAAAAATTGACACTCAAATCGTTGAATTTAAGATCGTAAACATCGGACACAATACTTGAATTAAAACTTTTCATCAGCGCTTCTGAAAGCAGCCTGTTAAAGTTTTTATAAATGAAAACACCCGAAATGATGAAAACGGTTACAATTCCAACAAAAACCGATAGCAAAATCCTTTTATGAGAATTCTTTCCAGATGTCTTATTTTGTTCCGGATCCATAAAATTGGCAGATTTGAATTCTACCAAAAATAAAAGAATTAGCTTAACTTTTCGCTAAGCACGGCAATCTCTTTTTTGGGAGATTTGTTTTCATACAAAATATGATAAACCGCTTCTGCAATTGGCATATCAACATTGTAGTTTCTATTAATTTCGAATATACTTTTTGATGAATAATATCCTTCGGCAATCATGTTTAATTCCAGACGGGCAGCTTTTACGGGGTAACCTTTTCCAATCATAGTACCAAAAGTACGGTTTCGGCTGAACTGCGAATATGCAGTTACAAGCAAATCGCCCAAATATGCCGAACTTTTTATATCGCGGGTAATCGGGTGGACTGTATCTACGAACCGTTTTATTTCCTGAATTGCATTCGAAATTAATACTGCCTGAAAATTATCGCCATATCGCAAACCATGGCAAATGCCCGATGCTATGGCAACAATATTTTTTAAAACCGAAGCATATTCGGTTCCCCAGATATCATCAGAAACTGTTGTTTTTATATAGTCGCATTGAATTAAACCCGCGAAAGTATTTGCTTTTTCTTCATCGAGACATGCCACAGTCAGGTATGAAAGCCGTTCAAGTGCAACTTCTTCAGCATGACACGGACCGGCAATAACACCCTGATTTTCGTACGGAACATTAAAATGTTTGTTCAGGTATTGCACAATCAGCTGATTTTCTTCGGCAATAATTCCCTTTATTCCCGAAAGGATATGTTTTTTGCTGATATCGGTTTTCGAATTTCCAAAAATAGTTGGCAAATATGCTGACGGAATAGCAAGCACCAAAATATCCGAATCCCCCGTAATTGAATCAATATCATTATAAAAGCTGATGCGGTTGGTATCAAATTCGACATTTTGCAGATAACGCGGGTTTCGTCCAAATTTCACAAAATCATCAATAGTCTCAGGTTTACGTAAATACCAATTGATATGCGGCACATTTTCGAGCAGCATTTTTGCTATTGCAGTTGCCCAACTCCCACTTCCGATAACCGCAACTTTGTTTGTTTTTATATTCATGTCTGTATTTTCAACCTGTAAAATTATAAGTTTTTTTCTGTTTGTCACAATTGACGTGGAAACTGAAAAACCCGTTTTATAAGAACTCAAAGATATTGCCTGTTAACAAAAAATTATCGTAAATTCAGGTTTCATTTTTAAAACCGAAACTTATGCAAAAATATATCCTTTCTCTTGATGCCGGAACCACCAGTAACCGTGCAATTCTGTTTAATCATTCAGGCGAAATAGTAGCAATCGCCCAGCAGGAATTTGAACAGATTTACCCGCAATCGGGCTGGGTTGAACACAACCCCGAAATAATCTGGCAAACCCAGTTAAAAGTTGCCCGTGAAGTAATTCAGAACGCGGGCATTTCTGCCGGACAGATTGCAGGAATTGGAATTACCAACCAGCGTGAAACAACAATAGTTTGGAATCGCGAAACAGGAAAACCCGTTTACAACGCTATTGTTTGGCAGGATCGGCGCACAGCAGGTTTTTGTGATGAATTAAAGGAAAAAGGTCATGAAAAAATGGTGGCCGACAAAACCGGATTGGTTATTGACGCTTATTTTTCAGGAACAAAAATTAAATGGATTCTCGACAATATTCCGGGAGCACGCGAGCTCGCAAAAGCCGGAAAACTGGCTTTTGGAACAGTGGACACCTGGCTCGTCTGGAAACTAACCAACGGAAATCTTCATATTTCGGATGTTAGCAATGCCAGCCGAACTTTAATTTACAATATTCATTCATTGAAATGGGACTCCGAACTACTTGAATTATTTGATATTCCTGTTGAAATTCTACCTGAAGTTAAACCCAGCAGTGAGTTTTACGGAGTAACAAACTCCGATTTTTTTGGAATTGAAATCCCAATAGCTGGTATTGCAGGCGATCAGCAGGCCGCGCTTTTCGGCCAGATGTGCATCAAAGAAGGAATGGTAAAAAATACTTACGGAACCGGCTGTTTCGTTGTAATGAATACGGGCTGCAAACCCATTGTTTCAAAACATAAACTTCTAACTACAATTGGCTGGCAGATTGGTACTGAAATTACTTATGCCATTGAAGGCAGTATTTTTATTGGAGGTGCTGTGGTTCAATGGCTGCGCGATCAATTGGGAATAATTAATTCTTCTTCGGAAATTGAAGCGTTGGCAAATCAGGTTGAAACAAGTGACGGGGTTTCATTTGTACAGGGATTTGTGGGACTTGGAGCGCCACATTGGGATCAATACGCCACCGGTGCGATAATCGGGTTGCGGCGCGGAACCGGAAAGGCACATATTGCAAGGGCTGCGCTCGAAGCAATTGCTTTTCGCTCGATGGAAGTTATTGAAATTATGGTTGAAGATTCAGGAATAGAATTAAACGAATTGCGTGTTGATGGCGGCGCAGCAGTAAACAACCTTCTGATGCAAATTCAGGCTGATGCTATTCAAACAAAAGTTGTTCGGCCTAAAGTTACTGAAACCACCGCACTTGGCGCTGCATATCTCGCCGGATTAGCAGTTGGGTTTTGGGAAAATATTGACGAAATAAAAAAACAGTGGCAGGTTGACAAAACTTTCAATCCGGTTTCGGAAACAAATCAAATTAAAAAAGTAATTAAAGACTGGAAAAAGGCAGTGGAACGAAGCAAACATTGGTACGAGGAATAGGACGAAAGTCAGAAGAGGGAAGTAAAAATAAGGAAACTGAAAGAGGTGTGACACAGACTTTCCAAGTCCGTTCATTTAATAAGAAACACCATATTTTGCCGCTTAGCCTAAGTCAACAGCAGATTAAAAACAAAAAATCATGAACAGAAAAGCAGTTCTTAAAAAAATAAGGAAAAAAGACAAACCATGGGATATCATTATAATCGGGGGCGGTTCAACTGGATTGGGGTGCGCTGTTGATGCGGCATCACGCGGGTACAAAACCTTGCTTTTGGAGCAGGTCGATTTTTCGAAAGGAACTTCAAGCCGAAGCACAAAACTTGTACACGGCGGTGTTCGGTATCTGCAGCAAGGTGATGTTTCAATGGTATTTGAAGCTTTACAGGAACGCGGTTTGATGTTTAAGAATGCGCCACATTTGGTCACAAACCAGTCATTCATTATTCCAACCTACGATTTTTGGGGCGGCCCGTTTTACACAATCGGGTTGAAAGTTTATGATATGATGGCCGGAAAACTCGGACTCGGACCATCGAAACATTTGTCGTTGGAAGAGACTGTGGCAGCAATACCCACTGTTGAACAGGAAGGATTGAGGGGCGGAGTGATTTATCAGGATGGCCAGTTTGATGACTCACGAATGGCAATCAGCCTCGCACAAACCTGTGTTGATTATGGAGGAACAGTTCTTAATTATTGCAAAGTAAATTCGTTGTTAAAAAATGGCGATTTAATTTCGGGTGTGATTGCCACAGACGAAGAAACCGGAGAAAGCTATTCAATAAAATCAAAAGTGGTTATAAATGCTACCGGGGTTTTTGCTGATAGTATTATACAAATGGACGAACCTGAAAAACGAAATATGATTACACCAAGTCAGGGAATTCATTTGGTCCTCGAAAAAGATTTCTTACCAAATAAATATGCAATAATGGTTCCGCACACATCCGACGGAAGGGTTATGTTTGCTGTTCCATGGCATAATCATGTTGTTGTTGGTACAACTGATACACTTATTGAGAACCACTCGCTTGAGCCAATTGCTCTTGAATCGGAAGTCGATTTTGTTTTGGAAACTGCAGGCAATTACCTGGTAAAACAACCCACAAGAAAAGATGTGCTCAGCGTTTTTGCAGGACTTCGGCCACTGGCAAAACCTGAAGACGAGAACAAAGCTACAAAGGAAATTTCAAGAGGCCACAAAATAATTATTTCAGTTTCGGGATTGATTACAATAATTGGCGGAAAATGGACAACCTACCGGAAAATGGCTGAAGATACGATCGAAAAAGCCATAATGCTGGGCGGTTTACCTGAAAGGGAATGTGTAACGCGGCACCTTCCTATTCACGGGTTTCGAATGGATATTGATCCATACAACGATCCGTTGTCGCCATACGGAATTTACAAGGAAGATATTCAGGCAATTGCTGAAGAAGAGGAAAATATGAATGGATATATTAGTGAAAAACTACAAATTCTGAAGTCTCAGGTTGTTTGGGCTGTACGGAAGGAAATGGCCCGAACAGTTGAAGATGTTTTGGCCCGGCGTACAAGGGCATTATTTCTGGATGCACGCGAAAGTATTCGGATTGCGCCTGAAGTTGCATCACATATGGCAAAAGAACTAAAACAAGATGACGAATGGATAAATAGTCAAATTGAAGCATTCGAACTTGTGGCAAATAACTATTACTTTAAAGATTAAAAGATAAAACTATGATTGAATATTTTGGAGAATTTCTGGGTACAATGATCCTGATTATTTTGGGAAATGGTGTAGTGGCAAATGTTAACCTCGATAAAACACACAGTTTTGGGGCAGGCTGGATAGTAATTACTTTTGGTTGGAGTATGGCGGTTTATGTTGCTGTAATTATTACTGCTGATATGAGTGGGGCGCATTTAAATCCGGCAGTTACACTTGGCCTGGCATTTAGTGGGTTATTCGACTGGATAAAAGTTGCACCGTTTATACTTAGTCAGATACTGGGTGCAATGGCAGGTGCTTTTATAGTTTATCTGTTTTTTAAAAATCATTTTAAAATTACTGAAACTCCGGGGGCAAAAAAGGCTTGTTTCTGTACAGCGCCAGCCATCCGTGATTTCAGGAGTAATTTTTTCTCTGAAGTTGCAGGTACTTTTTTACTCATTCTCGCTGTGTTACTTATTTCCTTACCACAATTGGAATATGTAAGTCTGGGAAGTTCAAAAGTTGGGATGGGTTCGTTAGGTGCGCTTCCTGTTGCACTTGTGGTTTTTTCAATTGGATTGAGTTTAGGCGGAACAACAGGTTATGCTATTAATCCGGCACGAGATTTCGGCCCCAGGGTAGTTCACACTCTTCTGCCTATAAAAAACAAAGATGCCAACGACTGGCAGTATGCATGGATTCCGGCTGCAGGCCCCGTGGTTGGTGCAGGTTTGGCGGCGGCGGTTTATTTACTTATTAATTGTATGTGTTAATTGTCGAAAAATACTGCATTGTTTATTTAGATTTTTAACAACGAAAAAGGCCGGTTCAACATAAATTGAACCGGCCTTTCCTGAATTGAAGAATTAATCTGCTAATAGAATTTAGCCCTTAAATCTTCAATATCTGCTTTTTTGCGTTGCGCTTCGTAAGCCTGAGAAGTGGCGCGGTATCCAAAGCTCTGTGCAAGTCTCGCTTGTTCCGCTTCCAAACTTTGTTCAGATCCCTGATTTACAGAAGTTACCTTTACAATATATACACCGTTGTTTCCACCAACCGGCCTGGATATTTTGTCAGTTTCAAGTGCAGCAACTGTGCCAACAACTGCTGGTTCCATTCCGATTCCGGGAATAGAAAAAGAATTAAAATTAATATTTGCAGCATTCTGTACACTTGTGTTCAATTGTGATGCAACCGCTTGTAAATCTGTCTTTCCGTCAAGTGCACCGGCAGCTTTTTTAACCAAATACTCTGTTTTCTTTTCTTTTGTAACAGCAAGTTCAACCTTGGTTTTAGCTTCTTCAAAAGTTGATTCACCTTCTTCAGTTGCTTTTGTTAAAACTGCAATAACAAAATTATTTCCAAGTTCGAAAATGGGCGAACCTTGAGTAGTTGCCAAAATATCTCCTTTATCAGCTTCATAAGCTGCACGAATAAGCACACGTGCATTTTCAAGTCCTGCAATTTCACGATCGTTTTCACGCACCGAAGCAACACGTTTATTTAGCTTTTCAGCAACAATAGCTTCTTCAAATTTTTTGGCATCTGTATTAGCACTTGCAAATTTGCTCGCCAATGCGTAAGTATCCTGGTATGTACGTGTACTTGGCTGAACTTTACGAACTAAAGTAGCAACCCGGTATTGTTGAGTCAATTTTCCACGGTCGGTAGTTTGAACAATATGAATCCCAAATTGACTTGGAACGATACTCACTTCGTTTTTCGCATTTTTAAATGCTGCTTCTTCAAAAGATTTTACCATCTGACCTCTGCCAAACCAACCCAAATCACCTCCATTCATTGCTGATCCCTGATCAGTAGAAAACTGCATTGCAAGCGCAGCAAAGTTGCTCCCTTTTTCAATTGCGGTTTTTAAACTGTCGGCTAACAACTGCATTGAAGCCAATTCTTCCTGTGAATTTGGTTTTAACAAAATGTGGCGTGCCTGAACTGAATCGGGCAACATTGCCATCGAATCAAGTTTTGCCAGCGAGTATGATTCATTTTCAAAATAAGGTCCAAAAACATCAGTAGCAGATGGGTTATTTTCAGTAATCCAAACACCAACATTTTCGGGCAATGATTGAAGTTTATACCATGTACCGTCGTAGTTAATATCGGAATTTGAGTTTACAAACTGCTCATTGTCAGTTGTATTTGCAAAATCATCCTTGATTTCGGTAATCCATTTTTCAGCATCATTGTAATCGGCTGCCGATGGTTTTACATTAAAAGTAATGTACTCCAAATCGCGGATTTTTTCCTGTTTAAATTCCTTTTTGTGCTCGTTGTAATAAGCTTTCAATTCGCTGTCAGTAACTTTTACAGCACTGTCTGCTACGATATTGTTATTCAGCGAGATATAATCAAAACTAATTTGTTTTGATGCATCAGCAATACTTTGTTGTGCTTCGGTTGATGTAACAAACAGACCTTTGCCAACCATATTTGTATATTTTGACTGCGTACGTTCGCTTACTATCTGATTTTCAAGATACAACCAGTAAGCTTTTTGTTCAGGTGCAACATTTGTATCCAGTTGTTTCAGAAAATTAACAACCGCTCCCCTGTTAACCTGACCAGTATTTGGATCGCGAAATAATTGCTGTATTATGGGATGAAGATTTGCTCCCTGTAACATATCATACAATTCATCGGAACTTACTTCCAAACCCAAATCTTTGTAAACATCGCTCATTACAATATTTTGAACTGTGGTTTGCCAGGTTTGTTCCCTAACTTGTACCCAACTATTTTCGTCAAGTTGCGACTGCTGCGTATTTTGTTTGTAAATTTCGCCAAGTTCTTCTACTTTTCTTTGAAATTCAGGATATTGAATTGTTTCACCATTGATTTCACCAATTTTCATGTGATTTTTGTTCATGATTGATGAACCACTCTGCAATAAGTCTCCAAGAATAAATGCGGCTAAAGAAATGCCGATAATAATTGCAATTAATAATCCCGCTCTCGTTCTAATCGTTTGTAACGTTGCCATTGATTAACAGTTAATTTTTAACAAATTTTTCTTAAAATTTTCGAGCTACGAAGATAACAATTTTAAATATTCTACCTTGAAATTAGATTTTTTTTTACCCTTCCTGATTCTTAGACAATATCCTACTGAAAATCAATATTTTAACTGGCGTATATCCTTTTGATTTCAATCTTCAGCGATTGTTAGTTTAACCAATTCTATCCGGGTATTGGTTGCTTTAAGAATTTTGAATTGAAATAGTCCAATTTTTATCACCGAATTAATTTTAGGAATGCTTTCATGATGGAAAAGAATAAATCCTGCTAAAGTCTCAAAATCTTCTGTTTCGGGAAGGTTTATTTGATATTTTTCATTCAGTAAATCAATCTCTGACCGGCCAGAAAATATAAATTCGGTTTCACTGATTTTTTTCTCAATTATATCGTTTGTGTCATGTTCGTCTTCAATTTCGCCAAAAATTTCTTCAAGAATATCTTCACTTGTTACCATTCCTGACGTACCGCCAAATTCATCAACAACTATTGCAATGCTTCTGTGTTCGCTGATAAAAGTGCTAAGCAATTTGTTTGCTGGCATAGTTTCGGGAACAATCAATACATCTTTAATAAAAGGTTTAAAGGATTGAGGATTTTTAAAAATTACCGATGAGTGCACATAGCCAATTATATTGTCAATGTTCTCATCATAAAAAATAATCCTCGAAAAGCCGGTTTCAACAAATTTCTGCTGTAATTCTTCCATTGACGAATTGAGGTCGAGCACTTCAATTTCGGTACGCGGAACCATAATTTCACGCAGTTTAACTTTCGAAAAATCAAGTGCATTCTTAAAAAGCTGAACTTCGGTATTTAAGCCTTCCTTTTTTTCTGTCTGCTTAAATTCGTTGTTTTGAAATAACAAGTTTGTACCAATCCTGCTGAAATACGGATTCAAAAAAATTGAGCCGTTTTTGTTTTTAGTGCCTGCTTTTGAAATTGCACTTTTAACCGCCCCAATCAAAAAAACTAAGGGATAAAGCAAAAACCAGAAAAATGACATGATTACAAGGTAGATACCCACTAACTTGTCAGGAAAAAACGGAAAAATAATTTTTGGAATCAGTTTGCCAAACAGTAAAACTGCAATTGCTGAAATTGTTACAGTTAACAGGATTATTAAAAATTTTGAAAGAATAAAACTTTCGAATACCGGTGAAAGCAATTCATTAAAAGCAACAACAAACAATACAAAAACAATATAATTAACGGTTGCAATTGCAAATAAATACTTTTCAGGATTTTCCCGAATTGCTCTTTTAAATTTGAAAAGAATGGAATTGGGACTTGTTTCAATATCGAACTGCATTTTCCAAACTGACAATATTGCAATTTCAGCACCCGAAAAAATGACTGATAATAAAGTAGTAATTACAACAATAATGGCAAAATGAGAAGGTTCCATTTTAACTGTTATTTATTAAACTGAAGCTGGCCTTTTGGAGGATTTTGCAATTGCGTATTCTCCTCAGGTACCGACATCGTTGTATCATTCTGCTGACCTTCGTTGTTTACACTTACGTATATTGTTCCCTTCGGATTTTTTATTTTCCAGTTTTGAAGTTTTTGGTCTGAAGTAAATCCAATTCCCGTAATAATTTGGTCGGTGCGAATAATTTTAACAAACTCCTCAGTGTAAATTATTTCTTTTTTTTCTTCCCATATTAAATGTTCTGTTTTCAGCGTATCGCCCTGTGCATTTGTGGCAACAACATTATTTTTAGCCTCCCATTTATCCTCGGCAACAAATTGTTTAGCGTAATCGGCAGTAATGCTCGAAATAACTCTTTTATGGTCATCGTATTCTACAAGTTCCACCCCTTCCGGAAACTCTCTGTAATTTCTTCCTTCATCCTGAAACTGAAGTAACTTTGGGGCCTTCAAAAAATAACGGACCTGACCAGAATCGGTTAATAAGGTTTCGAAATTTGTTGCTTCCAAAACCGGTAGATTTTCGGTTGTATAGAATGCTTTAATTTGTTCAATGTTGTTTTCGCACCCATAAAAAAGCATTGCAGCCCCTGAAACAAGGACTGCAACACAATATCTCTTTATTTTTAGAATGTTTTTAGAATCTGACAGTTGTAGTTTCATTTATCCAACCTCCAACTTTGTAGCTTTGACCGTCTTGTAAACCTTCCATAAAAGCATCCTCTTTGTTAGGAAAATATTTTTTATAATCGGCAGCTTTATTTGCCGCATCAGCAGCACAATCATCTATTCTGCGTGCTTTGTTGTAATAATCAACTGCAACCCAAAAAATTGCTGATTTTTCAAGGTTAGTTCCGTTGAATGATGAACTTGATCTGGCATAAATATCACCAATCAAAATATAAGCTTCACATAAATCGGGATCAAGAGAGATTGCTTTACGAGCCATTTCCCTTGCTTCCTGATATTTGCTTTCTTTGATATACAGCAACAATGCACGCTCGTAATAATAGCTTGCAAGTAGTTTGGTATCAGTTTCCTGGCTAATGGCCTGATCATAATATTTTTTTGCGTTTGCGATATCATCTTTTCTTAAGTATTCATGTGCCATGTTAAACGCTGCTTCAGCTGAAGGTTCCAATTCGTATAATTTAGTTGTTGCCTTTTCTGCAAGCTCGCTCTCGTCACATTTTGCTTTTCTCAATCTACGCAACATCGATTTGATGAATTCAGCATCATTGATATTTTCCTCAAACTGCGGTGTAAAAATACTAATCAATGCCTCGCAATCAGCAGCTCCTGAAGTGCTAAACAAATTCTCGATATAAGGCTGAATTTCAACTGCATTTTTAACCCTGTCTTTATCAGTATCTTTTGCAATGATTTCATTTAAGTATTTGTTAGTCTTTTCATAATTCAGAACTACAGTTTCCTTTGGTAAAGCACCTAATTTAAACAAGGATCTCGTGGTTTGCATCAATAACAAAAGTACAGGAAGTTCTGTCTGTGCCTTTTCTTCATTAACCGATTCATTTAACCAGTCATAACCTTTTTGCATAACCTGTTTTAGCTCTTCTCCTTCAATTGGGGTTGTTCTGCTTTCATCCAATTTATATTTCAACCATGCAGTACCTTTTCTTCCAAGAATAAATCCTTTTCCACCAAAGTATTTTAATCTTTGGTCGTAACCTTTTATGTATTCATCAAGGTATTTATCTCTCTCTGCATCGGTTTTGGCATTTTCAATCAGGTATTCATAAATTTTAGCCCCGTGTATATAAATATTGGAAGTTGATTTTGGATATTTGTTATACAGGATTTTCCAGTGGGGAAGTGCAGATTGATAATCTCCCTGTTTATAAAACTCGGTATAAAGTGAAAGCTGGTTCATAAATTCTTTATTCTGTTCATTTAGCAACTCTTCAACAGATTTTAAAGAAACATCACCACTTACAACTTCTTCTGTTCCTCCTTCACCAGGCAATGAACCTGTGAATGCAAAATCGATTTCTCCTACCGAATTCTCATTTAGATCGAATCTTTTTGATTCGCCGGTAGCCATTAAGGTATATTTAATATATTTTGACTTAGGGTCAACTGTAACTTCGTATTTTCCATCAAAACTGGTCATCATGGTACTACCTTTGTGGGCTTCCACAGTAACCCCTGCAGCAGGTTCGCCATCCATATAAACAGTACCTTTTATTGTTTTCTGGGCCACCGCGCTGTTAACGGCAGCAAAAACAATTAAGGCGAATAAAAATCCTATACGTGATAAAGTTTTCATAATATTATTTTTTTAGTATTTTATTTTAATCAAATCTTCTTTTTATGAACCACATGTCATATAGATTGACCATCAGGTTCAACCTAAAGTAATTTTCGAGTACCAAATTATTATCTGTTGTTCCCTTTTTACCAAATTCTGCTGCAACATTTATGGTTGATTTCGAACGGTAAACCGGTAACCCAACTCCAAATGTTATGCCAAAGTCGTTAATCTGTTGGTCGTTAAATATCAGATAAGTTTGCTCGTATTTTAATCCGGCACGATAGGCTATCCTGCTTGTAAAACTTTTTATTGAAAATTTATCAGGAATCCATTCAGCACCTATCGCAAATTTATTCAAATCTGTTAAAAAATTACTTTTTGATCCAAGAAATTTAGCATCGCTCCATGACTGGTGATAATAGTCAGCATTAATTTCAAGCTTGTTTTCCTTAACAAAGGAAATACCAAAACCATAGGTAAACGGGAATTCAACAATTCCTTTTTCTTCTTTTGCAAAAAACAATGTATCCTGATCAATTACTGAACCTGAGCCAAGGTTCTTTTGAGTAATATCGGAGTATTTTGCATTATATTTTGGATTGTTTTCGAAGACCACTCCCAATATTAATTTATTCCTTCTTTCCAACTGAAATGTCTTTTGCAAACCAAAATCAAAACTGAAGTCGCTAACTCTTAAGCTTTTATATTGCTGCATATAATAAAAATCCGATGCGCTCAAAAATTGAACTTCTGCATTTCTGTTTAACATTCCAAAATAATAGTTTAAGTTAGCGCCAACAGAGAAATTCCTAAAAGGCATGAGAGCCAATCCAAAATATGCATTTGAAATTGTACCGGCTCCATAATATGTGGTTCTAACCGAACCCGTATTTTCAATTTCCTGATCAAGAACAACATTATAACCGACATCTGTAAAAGGAACCAATCCGAGACTTGCCCCGATTCTATTACTTATTTGGAAATTCATTGCAAAATACTGAAAGTTAACATCAGAATACTTTGCGCTTCCAATGTCATTCTTTATGCTTGAAGTTTTTCCGTCAACTGCAAATTCAAACATAAATCCAAGCGAATCAATTGCATCAAACGAAGCTGGGTTTGCTAAGTTTATTTGCTGGTTGTTTCTGCTTGCTATTGCTGCTCCGCCCATGGCAGTAGAACGTCCAAAACTGTATGAATGCAATTCACCCAACCCGTAACGGGAGTATGGTGATGAAGTATTGTTATTAAACTGGGCGAACAATAATGCCGGAAACATTACCAATGCGACCAAGAATCCTGCTTTATTGTATGACACCATTATATTCTAATATGCGGTTTAAACCCATTGCTGTTAAATTAAAGTTCACAAAGAAAGAGTTTTTTAATTTGTTATCAAAAAAATCAGCATCTCCACCAGTAATAATAACTTTTAAATTTGTATAAAAATCCTTAAAAGTATCAATAGCCTTATCAACCTCAAAAACAACCCCGTGTTGCACACCTGCTCTTATCGCTTCTTCAGTGCTTGTACCATAGAGTTTGTCGAATTTTTGATGTTGAATTTTGGGCAATTTTCCTGTAAACTGATGAAGTGCTTTATAGCGCATTTCGATTCCGGGCGAAATATTTCCTCCCAGGTATTGATGCTTGTCATTTAAAATATCATAAGTAATTGCTGTTCCTGCATCAATTATCAGCAAATTAGTATCAGGATAAAGGTCAAAACCTCCAACAACGGCGGCAATTCTATCTTTCCCTAAGGTTTCAGGAGTTTTATAACAGTTTTGTATTGGCAGAGGTGTATTGGAATTAAGTTCAATAAAATGCTCAAATTTATTCTGAAGTGTTGATTTCAATGTAGGTGAATAATCTTTAACTGCGGAAAGGATTACTTTTTGCAAATCAGGATAGTCGTTTTGTAAAACATCAATATGATGTGGCAAAAGCTCATTAACAGGTACAGTAATCAATACTTCGCCCCGGTTAAAAACCGAAAACTTTGTCCTGGTATTACCAATATCGATAACAAGGTTCATTTTTAATCTATAATTCGTTGACTGATATCAAGCGCTTTAACTGAATGAGTGAGCGCTCCAATTGAAATATAATCAACTCCGGTGGAAGCTACTTTTCTAATCCGTTTCAGTGTCATATTTCCCGATGCCTCAATTTTTGCCCTTTTATTAATCATTGCAACTGCTTCAATCATCATCGAAGAACTCATGTTATCGAGCATAATAATATCAACTTTGGCATCAATTGCTTCCTGCACCTGCTCCAGATTACTGGTCTCCACTTCAATTTTAATGCTTTTCGGAATTTTTTTGCGGATTGCCGAAACTGCTGCTTTTATGCCACCTGCCACCTGAATATGGTTATCCTTTATCATTACCATATCATACAATCCAAACCGGTGGTTTGATGCACCGCCCATGCGAACCGCATATTTGTCAAGATGCCGGTAACCAGGCAAGGTTTTCCGTGTATCAAGTATTTCAACATCAAGACCTTCAATTTCCTGCATACAAAGATTTGCGTAACTTGCAATTCCCGATAAACGTTGTAAAAAGTTAAGCGCATTTCTTTCACCGGTTAACAAGGCACGGTAATTTCCCTTAAATTCAACAATAACATCTCCCGGAATTACTTTGCTGCCATCAGGTTTTTTCTCATTCCAAACCAAATTGGGGTCGAATTTCCTGAAAACCATTTCGGCAACAGGTAATCCTGCGATAACACCTTCCTCTTTTGCAATCAAAACAGCAGTTTTATTTTCGCCAGGTGGAATTAAGTTATTAGTTGTTATATCGCCATCGCCAATATCTTCGGCATATGCCAGATCGAACAATACCTCGGCTGATTTTAATACTTTGCTTTCCATGTTTCTATTTTCTAACGGGTTCGAATTCTATTTTTTTATCTTTTTGTTGAATAGAGTGTAATATGAAATCAGGGCTTTCTTTCTGAAAATCTTCGCGGATGTGCCCGCCCCGGCTTTCTTCTCTTACAAGTGCAGCCTGGGCAATTAGCTTGCAAACAACTGCTGTATTTTTTATTTTGAAAAGATTGTATTCATTTTGAAAATTACTAAACCTTGCCTCAATCTCCGAAAGTCGCTCAACAGCCTTCCTTATTCCGGCAGCATGGCGCACAATTCCAAGGTTTTCTGACATTAATGCGGCAATTTCGTTTTGCATTTCGAGGTAAAGCGGCTCATTATTATGATCGATATGAATTGGAGTTACCCCGGTTAATTTGCAATCAGGGTTTGCAAGTAATGCTGCTTTTTCACTGGCACGTTTCCCAAAAACCAAACATTCGAGCAGCGAATTGCTTGCCAGCCGGTTGGCGCCCATAACTCCGGTTGAAGCTGCTTCACCGCAAACAAACAACCCTGAAATATTGGTTTCAGCATCCAGATTTGTTCTGATTCCACCAACCATGTAATGCGCCGCCGGTGCAACGGGCAGTAAATCGGTAGTTAAATCGAACCCGTAAATTTTCAACTGCTGGTATATGTTTGAAAAACGGTCAATTATTTCCTGTTTATCAAGGTGTTTTAGCGAAAGATAAATGTGGTTGGTTTTTGCCTTTTGTAATTGCTTGAAAATATTAAATGCCACCACATCGCGTGGGGCCAATTCGGCAAGAGGATGAATTTCCTTCATAAACCGCTCTCCCTTTTCATTTAAAAGCCAGGCACCTTCGCCGCGCACAGCTTCGCTAATTAAATAGGCTTCTTTCCCAGGGGCAAACAGTGCGGTTGGATGAAACTGGATAAACTCCAGATCGGCAATTCTAGCCCCGGCTTCATATGCCATGGCAATTCCATCGCCGGTAGCTGTGTATGGATTTGTTGAACGTAAAAATATTCTCGACAAACCACCGGTTGCTATTATTACAGCTTTTGTTTTAAAAATTATATTTTTCCTGGAAACAAAATCATAGGCATGAAGACCAACAATACAATTGCACTGCTGGATCAGTTTTATTGCAGTAACATTTTCGAATGATTTTACCGAGGGTTGCTCTTTTACTTTTTGAAGCATGAAACTTGTAAGTACCTTTCCTGTAGCATCGCCGCCCGCATGAAGTATGCGGCGCTGATGATGGCCGCCTTCCAAACCGAGAACCAGTTGTCCGTCCTTTTTATCGAACTCCATTCCCATATCTATCAACTCCATAACCCGCTCCCGTCCCTCGTTTACAAGTATTTCAACGGCATCAATGTCACAAAGTCCTCTTCCGGCCTCACTTGTATCGTTAATATGAAATTCAGTTGAATCCTCTTCACTAATAACAGCCGCAATACCGCCCTGTGCGTAATATGAATTGCTGATATCAAGTTGCGATTTGGTTACAACTGCAACATTCCCGTATTTTGATGAATGATATGCTGCCGACAATCCCGCAAGACCACTACCAATTACAACCGTTTCAAATTCAAATACTTGCATTAATTTCCCGTTTCAGAATCGACCGGCAAAGGTAGTATTTCTTTTAAGCAAATTTTATTGCTTGTTATTGTTTTTTTACGATTCGCCAGCAATTATGGAAGATAATCAGGCCTTATTGGAGAAAACAGTTCGAGAACAACTGAATTTTCAAGTACTTCTACTTCATGTTCTACATTTTCCGGAATACTCCAACTGTCACCGGGTTCAGCCAGTTGCCATATTTTACCGATCCTGAAATTCATTTTCCCCGAAATCAAATGACCGGTTTGTTCGTAAGGATGCTGATGCGCAGGTATTTTGAATCCTTTTTTAAGGTTGAATTCGCAAAGCAGGGTGTTTTTTTCCCAGGCAAGTGGACGCATGGAAACACCGTCAATTAACGGGCGAAAATCACGTGTATCTTTTTTTGTGAACATGTTAAAACCTATTTAAATATCTTTCATTATTTGGCCGGAAATCTGATACAATGATATTTCAGCCAGTTTTGTAAGATATTGTACCGAAATCAAACGTTCTTCAGCATCGAGCAAACTTTTTTGTACTTCACGAAGATCGAGGCCCGACAAGTCGCCCAGTTTATACCGTTCAAGTGCAATCCCCAGGTTTTCGCGTGCTACTTCAAGATTTTGCTCTTCAAGTTTTATCAGTTTCAGGTTGTTTTCGTAGGCATAATAAATTGTGACCAAATCGGCTTTAACACTCTGCTCAATTTCCTGATACTGGTATTTTTGTGTTTCAATTCCAATTTTCGCATTTAATTTTTCGCGTCGTCTTTCAAATCCGTCGTAAATGTCCATGCCCAGGGTTAATCCATAATTCAGGCCATTCACCTGTTGATTTTTTAAATCTCCAACTGCATAACGGTTAAAAGAATATGTATATCCGGATGATAAATTTAAATACGGATAAGCACGACCTGAGATTATTTTATAGTCAAGTTCAGAGATTACCTGATCTTTTTGAGCCAAAAGCAACCCTGTATTTTGCTCAAGTGTTGTATTCAGCAGCGTGTTGTACACCAAAGAAGTATCAATGTTTATAACTGTATCCGACAGTATTATATTCTCTTCAAGATTTTCAAGGGCCATCAGTTTTTTTAACCTCACCTGAGATGCAAGTACATTTTCGGTCTGTTTTGCATATCGCGAACTATCGGCGTTTAAATAAACCATCGACTGTAAAAGTTCGAGCTTTGACGATGAACCCAATAAATACCGTTGTTCATCAATGCGCACCCGTTCGCGCGAAAGAGAAACAGCATAGGCCAGATTTTTTGACAAAATAAGCTGCTGCACATGAAGATAATATTCGGCAATAATTCGCGAAACAACATCTTCCATGTTCAATTGTGTATTTAATACTCCGGCCTTTTTTAGCTCATTCAGTTTCTGATAGGTAGTCTGAACCTGAAATCCGTTAAAAATAGTGAGATCGAGATTTACATTTGCCGAAGCCGAATTGTTGTGAACACCATTTGTTATTTTCCTGCTGTCGTCGCTATATTTCTGATTGGTGTTATTTAAAGTACCTCCAAACCTGTTGGTAGTTGAAATGGTTGGGAGGTAACCAGCATTACCAAGTGTGTAGTTATTCACAGAAATTTGTTCCTGTGTTTTTGCAATTTTCAGCGAAAAATTGTTTTCCAACCCTGACAAGACACACCTGCTCAGATCATAAACTTCCTGTGTTTTCGCAAGCGGCGGGAATATAAAAATCAATAAAAACAAAAAAATATACCGGCTTTTATTCGGCAATTTCAATATTGTTGGAAGAAATAGGTTCATCATTAATGTTTTTTGATTCACTTGAAATAAAAAGATATATACCGGGAACTACGTAAAGTGTCAGGAAAGTTGAAATAGTTAATCCGCCAACAACTGCAATCCCCATTGCAACGCGGCTTTGCGCACCTTCGCCCAAGCCAATTGCCAAAGGCAAAATCCCTAATATTGTTGATAAACTGGTCATTAAAATCGGACGAAAACGGGCAGCGGATGCATATTTGATAGCTTCATATTTGCTCATTCCGGCAACTTTTCTCTGGTTGGCAAATTCAACTATAAGAATTCCGTTTTTCGACACAAGGCCAACCAACATGATAATTCCAATCTGGCTGAAAATATTCATTGTTACATCAAAATACCACATAAAAATCAAAGCCCCGGTAAGTGCAAGCGGCACTGTCATCATCACAATAATAGGGTCTTTAAAACTTTCGAACTGAGCTGACAGAACAAGGAAAATTAATATGATTGCAAGCAAAAATGCAAACATAAGGCTCGATGAACTTTCCATAAAATCTTTTGAGTCGCCGGCAAGTGCTGTCCTGAAAGTGTCATCAAGAACCTTTGCAGAAATTTTATCCATCTCAGTTAAACCTTCGCTGATTGTCTTTCCGGGCGCAAGCCCCGAAGATACAGTTGCAGCCACAAAACGGTTGTACCTATATAATTGCGGCGGGGCAGTTGCTTCTTCAAGCCTAACAAAATTATCAAGCTGAACCATTTGCCCCATATTATTTCTAACATAGAGCGATTTCAGATCGAGTGGTTTATTACGATCCTGGCGCGCCAATTCTCCCAAAATCTGGTATTGTTTCCCATTCATAATAAAATAGCCAAAACGCTGACCACTTAAAGCCAGCTGCAATGTCTGCCCAATATTCTGGGTTGAAACACCCAATAAATTAGCCTTGTCGCGGTCGATAACAATTTGAAGTTCAGGCTTTGTAAATTTCAAATCAACATCGGCCATTTCGAAAACCGGATTGTCCTGAACTTCGGCCATAAAAGCAGGTAAAATCTCGCGAAGTTTTTTAATGCTAGGCGCCTGCAAAACATATTGAATTGGTTGTCCAGCCCGCCGTCCGCCAAAAGTCGATTGCTGAATAACATTCACCCTGGCTTTTGTCATTTTTCTCAATTCAGAAGTTACCTGAGCAGCTATTTCCTGCTGCGAACGTGTTCTTTCTGATGGAGGTACCAACACAACCCGCACAAAAGCAAAACTCCCGCGAACCATTGAAGTTACTTTATCTCTTTCAGGAACAGTTCTTTCCACGACATCAACTATTCCCTCGATATAAGCTTCGGTGAATTCGTAGGTAGAACCTTCAGGCATTGTTGTTCTTATGTTTAACTGAGAGCGGTCTTCCAAAGGCGCCATTTCAGCAGGAATTACTTTCCATAAAAAAAAGATTAAAACCATTGATACAACCAGGATGCCCAGAGAAATGTACTTTCTTTTTAACAGCCATTCAAGTGATTGCTGATACCCCCGGTTTAACCTGACGAAGAATTTTTCGGACCAGTTGTATGCTTTACTTCGTTTATGGCGTGTTTTAAGAATTTTTGTTGCAAGCATGGGTGTAAGCGTTAAAGCAACAAACGATGAAATTGCAACTGCTCCGGCAATAACAATACTGAATTCACGAAAAAGCCGCCCGGTCATACCTTCCAAAAACACAATGGGGAAGAAAACCGCTATTAAAGTAATTGTTGTTGCGATAATGGCGAAAAATATTTCGTTTGCCCCTTTAATACCTGCTTCATAAGGCGACATCCCCTGCTCTATCTTCACATATATGTTTTCCATCATAACAATTGCATCGTCAACCACAAGCCCGATTGAAAGTACAATTGCCAAAAGTGTGAGTACGTTAATAGTATAACCTGCCAGGTACATAATAAAAAACGACCCCACCAACGAAACAGGAATAGCCAGAATAGGAAGCAGAGTGGTTCGCCAGTCACGTAAAAAGAGGAAAATAATGACAACCACCAGCACAAAAGCCAGATATATTGTAGATTTTACTTCTTCAATCGATGAACGGATATACTGCGTGTTATCAAAGCCAACTTCAATTTTTACGTCATCAGGAAGGTCTTTTTTAATGTAATCGAGCCTGTCATAAACATTGTCAACAATATCGATATGATTGGCGCCGGGTTGCGGAACAATAACAACTCCAACCATTGGTATGCCATTCATTTTCATTATTCCGCGCAAATCTTCTGGTCCAAGTTCGGCGCGGCCGATATCTCGAACACGGATTAACTGGGTGCCAGTTTGTTTTAAAATCAAACTGTTAAATTCTTCTGGGGTTGTCATTAACCCAAGTGTACGAATGGTAAGTTCCGTGGTATTTCCTTCGATGCTGCCAGCCGGGAGTTCAACATTTTCGCGCAAAATAGCATTTCGAACATCAAGTGGCGTCATTTTGTAGCCTGCTAATTTTGCCGGATCAAGCCAAATACGCATGGCGAACCTTTTTTCGCCCCAAATCATTATCGAACTAACGCCTGAAATGGTTTGTAACTGCTCTTTAAAAGTAAGTTCCGCAATTTCTGAAAGTTCCAGCAATGACCGTTTTGGGCTCTTTACAGCTACAAACATAATCGGGCTTGCATCGGCATCTGCTTTTGCAACAGTGGGCGGGTCACAGTCGCGCGGAAGGAACCGCTGTGCCTGCGAAACTTTGTCGCGAACATCGTTGGCAGCAGTTTCCAAATCAACGGTTAACTCAAATTCAACGGTAACTTCACTTCTTCCCTGGCTGCTTCTGCTGGTTAAAGTGCGAATTCCCGGAATTCCGTTAATTGATTGCTCAAGTGGCTCGGTAATCTGGGTTTCTATTACATCGGAGTTGGCTCCCGGGTAGGAAGTACTTACCGAAATAATAGGTGGATCGACACTGGGGAATTCACGGATTCCAAGATATGTCATCCCAATTGCCCCAAAAAGCAGGATTACAATTGAAAAAACTGTTGCCAGTACCGGACGTTCTATGCTGGTTGATGAAAGGCTCATAATTTTAATTTACCACATTTTCATTTGTAACTAAAGTATCAAGCTGAACCGGCAGATTCTGTCTGAGCTGCAACATTGCACTTGTTAGCAGGGTATCGCCAAAGTGAAGACCTTCCTTAATTTGTATATGAGATTCAGTCCGAAGTCCGGTAACCACTCTCACTTCTTCGGCTTTCCCGCTTTTGTAAACAAAAACTTTCTCACCTTCCATTTCCGGAATTACAGCTTCAGTTGGCACCGAAACGGTATTTTCTATCTGCGACAAAACCGTTGTTACACTTGCATAACGGCCCGGTTTAAGTTCTTCGTTCCTGTTTGGATAATATGCCCTTACAACAATTGTCAGGGTATTAAGATCAACTTTTGGGTCGATTGCATAAACTGTAGCATCAAATTCCTTATCAATTCCATCAATAGCAAATTTAATCGGAAAACCAGGTGTAACTTCACCAGCGTATCGTTCAGGTATTGAAAATTCAATTTTTAGCGGACTGATTTTTACAAGCCTCACAATTTTTGTTTGGGTTGACGCAATTGCTCCTTCGCTAATCATTCGTAAACCAACAATTCCATCGAATGGCGCCCGTAATTCGGTTTCAGCTATCCTTGCTTCAATTAGCATAATATCAGCCTGCAACGACTGAAGTTCGGTGGCCACCTGATCGTAACTCTCGCGGCTGATAGCATCACGTTCGAGCAATTGGCGCTGACGGAACTCCTTTTCTTCCGATAATTTTGCCTGCGCTTTAAGTTTTAACAACTGCGCCTGCAAAGGACGGTCATTTATTTTTGCCAGAAGATCGCCTTTTTTTACACGTGTCCCCTCTTCGAAGAAAATGCCAACAACCTTGCCCGAAGTTTCAAACGAAAGTTCAACTTCTTCGTCAGGCAGAAGTGAACTGGTACTTTTTCTGAGTTCGAACATTTTTGTCGGAACTATCACATAACCGCTGGAAAACAGCTTTTGCGGCCCGCCTTTTCCTCCAGACACAGCTGAACTCATATCATTTCCCTGCCATGATTTTATGAAGGGTTTTAACTTCGGAAAAAAAATTATTCCTGCCATAACAATAATTAATATGACAGTAATTGAAAACCTAAAAGCTTTTTTTGTAGTCACTTTAGTTGGTATTAAGTAATAAATAAATCCGGCTGCAAAATTACCGGAATTATTTGACTCAGCTTAATTGAAAAGGTTAAAAGTATTTTAAAAATATTTTAATTGGGTTCAGACCTTGAGGAGTTATAACCTTTGCAAAAAAAACTAAACAAGTATTAAACTATTAAAGCGGGATGAAGTCTCATTCAGCATTGAATTAAATGAATTGATAATAACCGGACAGTATTTAACTGGTTTGAAGGTATAATTCTCAGAATACATGCTGGAAAAATATATATTTGCACCCCTGATTTTTAAAGTCATTTAAATCTGAAATTGTTAATCCACCCAGGTTTAGTTTAAACAAAAAATAAAAATAATACAATGAGTTGGAGAAAAGTAACATTTATTATTGTGGCGCTCATCATTTTGCTGGGGGGGTCAGCAGCACTTTCATTGATGTTTGTATCGATGAAACCCGAGCCACCACGAATGCCGGACCATACCATGAAAAGGTTTGTTAAAACTGAAACGGTTGCATACACCGATATCGTTTCACCACTTTCCCGCGAAGGAAGAGTGGTATCAAGCAACGAGGTTATGCTTGTTGCCGAAGCATCAGGTAAAATTCTAAGTGGCCAGGCTCCGTTGCGCAAAGGAGCCTCATTCCGGAAAGGACAATTGCTGGCCTCTATTTACAGCGATGAAGTGGAGCTTTCAATAAAAGCCCGGAAAAGCCATTATTTAACTACACTTTCCACTTTGTTACCCGACATAAAAGTTGATTTCCCCGACAGATATGAAAGGTTTCTGAATTTCTTCAACTCTATTGAAATGGATAAAAAATTGCCCGATTTACCTGAAATTGCAGATGAAAAGCTTAAAATTTTTCTGGCCAGCAGAAGCGTAATCAGCGAATATTACGGAATTCAACAGGATGAAAAAAGGTTGGAAAGGCATTCACTTTATGCACCTTTTAACGGCACAATTGCACAGGTTAATTTTGAAGT
The DNA here is from genome assembly GCA_035391305.1 of Draconibacterium sp. Classification (GTDB taxonomy): domain Bacteria; phylum Bacteroidota; class Bacteroidia; order Bacteroidales; family Prolixibacteraceae; genus Draconibacterium. The sequence goes on along the minus strand of DAOPKR010000022.1, from coordinate 12,263 downwards.
AGGCGCGTATGTAAATGCTGGCAGTTCAATTGCCAAACTAATAAGAACCGATGAACTTGAGGTTGAAGTACCAGTGGAAAACCATCAAAGCAAATGGATTAAAATTGGCGATAAAGTTGAAGTTTATTCACGAAACAATGATATTGCAAAACCGGGAGTTGTAGTTCGCAAGTCCGACTTTGTTGAACCCTCATCACAGTCGAGGAGTATTTTCGTGAAGGTAAATAACAATACTGGCGAAGAACTTTACACTGGAGAATATAAAAGGGTTGTTTTCCCCGGGCAGGTAATTGAGAAATCGATGGAAATCCCAAGAAGCGCCATATTTAATACAAACGAAGTTTTTACAGTTGTTGAAGGGAAGCTGAAAAAGAAGGTTATCAACATTTTGAAATGGAATGAAACCACCCTGATATTTAATGGTTTGAATGAAGGTGAAAAAGTTGTTGCAGAACCACTAATCAATGTAAAGGAAAATAGTGCGGTAGGAATTTTAGGCGAAGAAGAACCTGCACAACAAAAAGGCCCCGGAAAACAAAACAATCAAAATACAAAAGCGCAGGGATGAGAAAGACCATTGAAACTTTTGTCAGGTTCCCAATCTATGCAAACCTGACCATATTTTTTATAATTCTGGTTGGTGGAATCAGTATGTATTCCATGAAACGATCTTTTTTCCCCGAAACCGAATCCCGCTTTCTTTCAGTAAGTGTTTCATATCCTGGCGCTTCACCCATAGAAATGGAAGAGGGTGTTACTTCACGGATTGAAGAAGCCGTACGTGGAATTCCGGGTATTTATGAAATTACTTCAGTTTCATCAGAAAACAGCACACGTGTTTCCATCGAGATTTTACCCCGTTATGACATGGATGAAGCGCTTATTGAAGTAAAAAATGCTGTTGACGGAATTTCTGCATTCCCCACTGCAGCCGAGCGACCAATAGTTTCGAAACGAAGAACGACATCTCCTGCAATGCGTTTACTTATTACAGGAGACGTTGATTTGCTTACGTTAAAAACCTATGCACAACAGGTTGAAGAGGATTTTCTTTCATCGGGATTAATTAGCCAGGTAAATTTGTCGGGTTATCCTCCGCTTGAAATTTCGGTTGAAGCAAAAGAGGCTGATTTACTTAGATATGGAATTACATTCAACCAGTTGCAGGCGGCAATTTCTGAAAACAACCGCGATGTTTCCGGTGGCGAAATCCGTTCGAAGGAAGAAGAACTGCTTATTCGGTTGCGGTCAAGAAGCGCCGACCCTAATAAAATCGGTAATATTATTTTAAGGGCAAATCCTGATGGAAGTGTAATCAGAATCAGGGATATCGCAAACGTTAAAAAGAAATTTTCAGACACGCCAAACAAAGCCCTGGAAAAAGGAAAACCTGTTATTAATATCACTGTGATGAAGCTGATCAGTGAAGATTTGACCAAAATCGATAAATTCATTAAAAACTATACAAAAGAGTTTAACACAGAAAATCCGGCTGTACATTTGCTGGTATCCCGCTCTTATTTGGATATTCTCGGCAGTCGTTTAAAAATGCTTTATCAGAATGGTGGACAGGGATTAACTTTAGTAATCCTGATTTTGGGATTGATGTTGAGTACCCGGCTTTCGTTGTGGGTAGCATGGGGAATTCCATCCTCGTTTCTTGCCATGTTTATTGCTGCAAATATGATGGGGATTACAATAAATATGATGTCACTTTTCGGGATGATACTTGTTATCGGGATTTTGGTTGATGACGGTATTGTAATCGGTGAGAATATTTTCCAGCATTTCGAAATGGGGAAAAGCCCGCGGAGAGCAGCAATCGAAGGAACTATTGAAGTTGTTCCCGCCGTTATCACCTCAGTTCTGACAACCATTGTTACATTCCTCCCGTTGCTTTTTATTACAGGCCGCATGGAAATGATGTTCGAAATGGCAGTTATTGTTATTCTGAGTCTCACGTTTTCACTCTTCGAAGCGTTTTTTATACTTCCCGCACATTTGGGCAACAAACATGTTTTAAACGAAAAAGTACTGCATTCAAAAGCCAAAGGAATTCGAAAATATGTAGAACGCTTTTTTTCGTGGCTGCGCGATTATGCTTACGACAGGGTAATAAAACTAATTATCGAATGGCGATATATTGTTATTGGAATTCCGGCTGCAATGATGATTATAACAATGGGTTTAATTGGCGGTAATTTTATAAAAACAACGTTCTTCCCACGAATGGAGTTCGATTCGTTCAACATAAACATTGCATTTACTCCCGGTTCCGGCGAACGGCAAACTATGGAATATCTGAATCGTTTTGACAGTATTGTCTGGGTTGTGAACGAAGAATTAATGAAAGATTACAACGACACACTCCCAATTATCGAAAACAGTATTTTACAGTTGGGTTCATCATTTGACGGGCAGGAATCAGGCACACACGCGGGTAGTATCGATGTTTCGCCACGAAATTCAGAACAAACCGGAATCAGTTCCTACGAAATTATCAATCGTTTACGAAAAAAAATAGGCACAATTCCAGAAGCCGAAAAATTCGCTATTGGTTCAAGCAACCGTTTTGGTGTGCCGGTTTCAATCGGGCTTTTATCAAGAAATATTACCGAACTTGAAAATGCACAAACCCATTTGATGACAAAGTTAAATGAGATGCCCCAGTTAAAAGATGTGGTGAATACAAACGCCATGGGAAAACAGGAAATCTTGTTAAAACTAAAGCCAAAAGCCTACATGCTTGGTTTTGATGAAACAACAATCGCCAACCAGGTGCGTCAGGGTTTTTACGGAGGACAGGCACAACGTCTGCAGGAAGGTCGCGATGAACTGCGCATTTGGGTTCGCTATCCGGCAGAAGGCCGCGAAAGAATTGGGCAGATGGAAAATATGAAAATTAAAACTCCGCAAGGCGATTTTCCATTACTCGAACTGGTTGAATACGAGATGAAACGCGGACCGGTAAATATAAATCGTTTCAATGGCCGCCGTGAGGTGCGCGTAAATGCTGACATGGTTGACCCTGATGCATCGGTAACCGACGTGCTCGAACAAATCAGAACTGAAATACTCCCGGAAATGAAAGTTATGTTTCCCGGATTGGATATTGAATTCCAGGGACAACAGCGCGAAAGTGAACGAAATATGGCCGACATAAAAGTTCTGTTTCCACTGGCTTTTTTGGCAATGATTTTTATTCTGATGATAAACTTCAAGTCGTTTGAACAGCCTTTTATAATTGTTATTATGTTGCCAATTTCATTGCTTGGCGCAATTTGGGGGCATGGAATTCACGGAAAACCGCTTTCAATTTTAAGTTTATGGGGAATTATTGCGCTTATGGGGGTAATCGTGAACGACTCGGTTGTATTTCTCGAAAAGTTTAACCAGCTCATAACACAGGGAATGAAAGTAAAAGATGCAATTGTAAATGCCGGCAAAAACAGGTTACGTGCAATTATCTTAACAACTGTTACCACTTCATTCGGCTTATTCCCGATTATTCTGGAAAAGAGTTTTCAGGCACAATTCCTTATTCCAATGGCAATTTCACTGGCCTATGGCGTTGCGTTCGGAACCTTATTTATTTTGTTGTTTTTTCCCGCCCTGATAATGATTTTAAATGATATCCGGAGAGTGTTAAGACAACACTGGCACGGGAGAAAATTCACCCCCGAAGAAGTTGAAATTGCATGGATTCATGCGCAGCAAACAATTGATGATTTACCTGTTCAAACAATTGAAAAATCCCGGAATGATGAATAAAACACTATTAATATTAACACTGATTTTTGCCGTATTTTGGGGCACAGCACAAACCCCGCTGACACTTAACGATGCCATTTCGAAATCCCTCGAAAATAATTACGGGATAATTATGGTTAAACAAAACCAGCGTATTGCCGAAATAAATAATAACTGGGGAACTGCCGGAAGATACCCGTATATCAATCTTTCGCTGGGCGATGAAAATTCGTATAATATCAATAATTCCGAAAACTTCGCCAACAACAGGTTTTCAGTGGGAGCCAGCCTTAACTGGACACTTTTCGACGGGTTTATTGTGAGGATAAACAAACAACGGTTTGAAGAACTTGAAAAACTATCGAAACAAAACACTGCAGTAATGGTTGAGGGAACAATCCAGTCAATAATTCTGGCATACTATGATGTTCTGCTTCAAAAAGAAAAATTAAAAAACTGGGAAGAGATTATGCAACTTTCGCAGGACAGGTACAATCTTGCTGAAGAGAGAAAAGCCTTCGGGACCTTTGTAACCTACGATGTTTTACAGGCGAAAAATGCCTATCTCACCGACCGTTCAGGATATTTGCTGCAGGAAGTAAATTACAAAAATTCGTTACGCGACCTGAATTATTTGATGGCCGATAAAAATGAAACCAATTATCTACTGACCGACAGTTTTAAAGCCGTTCCGGTTGATTATGCACTGGCTGATTTGCAGGCTCAAATGGTTGAAAACAACAAAAGTTTGCAAAATCAGTATATCAATCAGCGCTTGCTCGAAAATGCAGTGGCGGCACAAAAAAGCAATTTTTATCCAACTTTCGATTTTAGGGGCGGAGTTACAGGGACTGCCAGCCGTAACAATTATGCCGACCGCGGTGAAAGCTGGGGAAACTCTGCCAATTTTTATGGTAATTTTACTTTGAGCTACAACCTTTTCAGTGGAGGAAACCGCAAACGGGCAGTGGAAATTGCTCAAATTGACGAAACCATTGGAACCGTGGAAATCGACCAGGTAACACACGAATTAAATAATAGTCTGGCCAATTTATATGAATTTTATGTTGTTCGAAAAGAATTGCTCGCTTTGGCAGTCGAAAATCTTGATGCTGCAAAATTAAACCTGCAACTTTCAAAAGAGAGGTTTGAATCGGGTTCAATAAATTCGTTTAACTACCGCGATGTACAGATTTCGTACATTACAATTTCGCAACGGCAGTTGGAAGCAATTTATAATTTGATTGATTCACAAACTTCGTTACTAAGATTGACCGGGACGATTATTCAGGAGTATGAATAAATTTGAAAAAACGGAACACAGATGACACTGATCGAAATGATTTACGCTGTTTGTTTCAGCGAAAATCTGTAATTTTCAGTGTCATTAGTGTTCAAATATCAACATGTATTTTGAAATAAAATCTCACATTATTTAAACTTTCATCAAAGCTTTTCTTACATTCTCAAGTAAAACCGGCACTTTTTGATATGGGTCGCCGGCGCCTAAAGTTTCAAGTGGCAAATACCCGCGGTAGCCGCCATCTTTTATTATTTTAAAAAGCTTTGGAAAATCAGTTGGTACTTCTTTTCCGTCAATCCAAACGTTTTCCTTGATTTGCCAGGTAACCGCATATTTCATGTTTTTTTGAATTGCTTCATACGGATCTTCCAAACGGTAACTGCCAATATCGAGGTTCAATCCCAGCCATTCAGAATCAACCATCCCAAATATTTTATCAACGTCGGCAGCAGTTTTCAGAAAATCATTGTGGTTTTGAATGGCAATGATTACCCCGAATTTCTTCCCGTAATCGCAACATTCTTTAATATCGCGTGCCATCCATTCGAAAACCTTGTCGCGCGAAAAACCTTCGTGTGAATTTGTACCTGCAAAAATACGCAGGTTTGGAATTCCCATTTTGGCAGCAGCTTCAACCCATTTTTTAATCATTACAATATCTGCTTTTCGGGCAGCCGCATCCGGATTTGCAAAATCATTGCGAACGCCGGTACCACTAATATCAAGACCAAGTAAAAATGCCTGCTTTTTAAATTTCATCATAAATTCATCGGTCGGAACTTCCGGGTAGCCGGGGAAATAATATCCCGTTGGGTCGATGGCGCCAAAATTATGTTCAGCACAAAAATCGAGCATATTAAACAAATTGATTTTACCTTCCATCAGGAGTGAATTGAAAGAGTAAAGATTTAAACTGAGTTTAAGTTTATGCCCAAACTTTTTACTGACTGCAGGAATTTCTGAAGAAAAAACATTTAATCCGGAGGCAATAATTGGTACTGCCAGCATCGATTTCATAAAATTGCGGCGAGAATTTTTCATTTTAAGTGGTTTAATTTTTTCTCTAAAGTAGAAAGAAAAAAGAATTATTTGCTCTGATTCTTTATCAGGTTTTGGGGAAATTGAAACCACAATTGGCACATGGAATACAATAGGATTTATAAAGATTTAAACGTTATGTTCCTGTTTGAACGAAGTGATTATTGTAATAGGAAACTGCTTAGCCCTTTACCTCCAGCCAAAATCCACTTCCATGAATATTTTTGATTTCAATGTTTGGATCGTCAGCCAGGAATTTGCGCAATTTGGTAACAAAAACGTCCATACTGCGGGCGGTAAAATAACCGTCGTCGCCCCAAATTTTGCGTAATGCAGTTTCGCGGGGCAGCAGCTGGTTTTGGTGCTGGCAAAGCAATTTTAGCAAATCAGCTTCCTTAGGCGATAGTTTTTGTACTGTTTCACCCTGTTGAATTTGCCGAAGTTTTGAATCGAAATGATATGACCCAATTGTAAAAGTAACTTCTTCGGCTGCCGGGTTTGTGGTTTGCCGTTTAATAATTGCACTTATTTTGCACAGCAGCACTTCGGTATCGAAGGGTTTTGTAATGTAGTCGTCGGCACCAAGATTGTAGCCTTTCAGAATATCTTCCTTTAAAGATTTTGCAGTGAGAAAAACCATCGGAATATCTTTGTCAATACTGCGTATTTCGCGGCCAACCGTAAAACCATCAACGTTTGGCAACATTACATCGAGGATACAAATGTGGAATTTTCCGTTTCTGAATTTATCGAGTGCATGTTTCCCGTCATCAACCCAGATAACGCTGTAATCGTTCAGTTCGAGGTACGATTTTAAAACTGCCCCAAAACTAAGGTCGTCTTCAAGGAGAAATATGTGATAGTTGTTTTTCATTCAGTTTTAAATAAAATCTAAAATATCGAATAACGAATAAGAAATTAGAAAGTATTAAAATGATTTCTTTACTTCCTGATTTGTTATTCCATATTATTTATTTCTTATTTTTTAAATTCTTTTTTCCCTACTCCCTCTCCCTTGGAGAGGGCCGGGGAGAGGCTATCTTATTCTCTCACAAATGGCAAAAATACGTCAAACCTGCTTCCTCTCCCGGGCTCGCTATGCACTGTAATAGTACCGTGATTGGCTTCCAAAACTGCCTTTACATAGTTCAACCCCAGTCCAAAGCCTTTTACATTGTGAATATTTCCGCTGGTTTGACGGTAAAACCTTTCAAAAATTTTGCTTTGTACAGCTTTTGTCATCCCAATTCCCTTGTCTTCAACCGAAATTAAAATCCCATTGTTTTTATTTGTTGTTGAAATTTTTATTTGCGGACTTTCAGCAGAGTATTTATTTGCATTGTCGAGCAGGTTGTAAATAACGTTTGTGCAGTGGATTTTATCAGTTGTAACAACTGCATTTTTTGCTCCCAAATCGGTTTTTATTTCGCCGTTCCGCTTTTCAATCTGAATTTTAATTCCCTGAATAGCATCATTAATTAATTCGTGTGCGTCAATAGCTTCCCATTTAAATTCAAAATCTTTTTGATCGAGCCGTGCAATTGTTAAAATATCCTCAACCTGACGGTTCATTCGCAGGTTTTCCTTTTTTATCATTCCTGCAAAATACCTGATTCGTTCAGGGTCGTTCACAACTTTTGCATTTGTAATTGAATCGGTGGCAACCGAGATAGTAGCAATTGGTGTTTTAAATTCGTGGGTCATGTTGTTTATGAAATCCGATTTCATCTCCGATATTTTCTTTTGCCTCAGAATATAAAAAACACTCAATCCAAATGTCAGTAAAATGATCAGTGAAAACAGGAAAGATGACAGTAACAGCCAATTCAGTGAACGGTAAACAAAATTTTCGCGCCCCGGGAAAAACAATGCCAATTGCAGGTTTTTCTGAAATATATCATTGGGGTACAATTTAACCCGGTATTCCGTTTCACTAAATTTCAACGAATCTGTAACCGGGTTCTCATTTATAAAAGTGCTGTCCTGCAAAATTGCATATTCAAATGGGATTGGAATATCCCTGTTAACCAGCTCCTCCGCCAAAACCTGCTGAAGTTGTTCCTCATCAATTTTACGCACATCCCAGGTTTCAAATTCACTGATTGCCTGGTTGGCTATTCGTTTCAACCGCGAGCCTTTTTGCAGTACCCGGGTTGAAAAATCATCTTCCAAAATTTTAAAAGTATCAAGAGAAGTTAACAACGAATCGATTTTTACCTGACTGATTTTGTAAAGCGAATCAATATTTGAAACGATTGTATCGGAATTAACGATGAATATTGCATTGCCCGAACTTTGAAGATCATCGATATTTATATCCTCATCGTCAGATTTCGAATTGGTTTCAATCTTGTAACTGAAAGCTCCTTTTTTATGGAGGCTTCCGTCAACTTTTATTTCAATCCGTGTATTTTTGTCACCTGAGTTTCTTTGCCTGATTACATGAACAGGCTGGGGAGGTTCAGGCATTGAATACTTGTAGTTTACGGGAGGTGGTGGTGGGGCAACTCTTTCAAATTCTTCTCCTGTATTATTTGTCCAGTGTAACGAATCAATATCAAAAACCATGTGGTTTACAATCCCGAAATTGTGTAAATCTTCCAGTTTGCTAACCGTATTATTAAGCGCTTCGTTTACCGATCTGCTGAATAGCTCATTTTTAACCTGAATGGCATTGTTCATCCATACCAATTGTACGGCAATAATTCCGAGAATTGAAATTCCCATCAAAACGATGATTCCTGTAAAAAACTTTTTATTCATGCCTCAAATATAGCCTTTTATAAATGTACTGTTTCGATTTTAACTTTTCCTTAACAGGTTTTAACCAGGCTTTAACTGATTGGTTGATTGGCATTAAAGTATATTTGTTGCAGAATTAAAACAAATTAAAACGAGTAATTATGAAACGCATTTTTTCAATTATCCTTTTGTCGGTTTTTTCAGTCTTTTTACTTTCCTCCTTTTCAATCAGGGAAAATCCACAGGATCCGCCACGAGGGAAAAAAACAGAGAAACACATTAAAATGGTGAAAATTGACGACAACGGGAACAAAACGGAATTGGACACAGTAATTGAAGGTAATAAAGAATTCGTGTGGCAGGGTGATACCATTGGCGGAAAAGATTTAAAATGGATTACGAAAGAGGATATCGATATGAGCGACTTGCACAAAAACTTCGATATGAATTTTGAATATAAAATTGATGACGATGGCAAAGGGAACGTATTTTTTATGAAATCGGACAAAGGAGGCGAACATATTATAATGCCGCCAATGGCACCGGATGCACCATTTCCTCCACACGCCCCGCATGTAATGATGTTTAAAAGTAACAAAAGCAAAAATGTAATAGACCTGAGCGATCCCGGAATTATTTCGTATGACAAAAAAATACTTAAAAACGGAACAGAGAAAATTACAATTGTGCGAAAACAGGTTGATGAAAATGAAGAAGGAAAAATGATTTTCGACGAAAATAACGCGGAAAATGTATTTTGGCACAGTAACGCACCCAGTGCCGGAGAAAAGAAAACAATCAGGGTAATTAAATCTGATGACGGCAACACTCAGATTTTTGAAGACGATGAATTAATCGAGCTAAAAGGAGAAAAAGGAAATGCCACTTTTGTGACAGACGATGGGAAAGTGATAAAAATAAGGGAAAATAAAGAAGGCAAAGAAAAACAGATTGAAGTGGAAGTAGAGGAAAAAGCAGAAAAGGAAAACAAGTAAACAACTCATCTTTTGAATTTTAAACAGGCCAGTTACAGTAATTGTATCTGGCCTGTTTCTTTTTCCGAATTTTATTTTTTAATCAGAATCTTCTTTACATAAATCTGATTGTCAGAAATCAGTTTTAAGAAAGCTAAGCCTTCAAAATTCACAGGCAAATCCAACGTGGTTGAACCCGTCTCAATAACTCCTGATTTTAAAACCTGTCCGTTTATGTTGTAAAGTGAATAAACAATTTCAGTTTGCGGAGTTTTGGAAAAACTAATATTGACAAAATTGCCGGCAGGGTTTGGTGTAACACTGAAAAATCTGTCATTGCCGGTTTCGTTGATGGATGAGGTAAGGGGCGATATTTCAATAATTTTATCGTCGTCAGCTTTGGGGTTTCCCCTGCCATCGCGGTTGCTCACTGCAACAAAAACTTTTCCGTCAGGCGAAATACAAATATCGCGTAAACGGCCAAAAGTACCAGTAAAAAAATCTTTTGTCTGTAAAACTTCAGTGCCACTTTCGTTTAAAATCAATTGTGTAATTCTGCTGGCCTTTAGCGAAGTAACTAAAAGGCTGTTTTTCCATTCGGGAATTAAATCAGAATTATAAAAATCTAAACCGGCGACTGCCAAAGTTGGTGTCCATGCAAAAATAGGTTCAACAACATTACTGTCATTACAAAAAATTATTTCATTCGAAGTATTGCAAAATCCCTGCACTGTTGGCCAACCGTAATTTCTGCCTTTTTGAATAATATTTATTTCATCGTCATTGTTTGGGCCGTGTTCGCTGCTGTATAATATCGTGCCATCAGGTGAATAGGCTAAACCCTGTGGGTTTCGGTGCCCCCATGACCAAACCGGACTTCCGGGCAACGGATTGTCTTCCGGAACTGATCCGTCGAGATTTATCCTGAGCGTTTTGCCATTTAAACTATTTATGTTTTGCGAATTGCTTGTGTTTTGAGAATCGCCGGTTGTAAATATCAATTTTTTATCGGGCGAAATTACCAACCTGCAGCCATTGTGGTTGTTTGCACCTGAAATGGTGTTTAATAGTACAAGCGGATTGTCAGCTTTCCCGGTTGCCGTATTAAATGTGAAACGAACAATCTTTTCACGGTAGATATTACCTGCTGCATAAAAATTATAAGCTACATAAAAATAATTGTTTGCTGAAAAATCCGGATCGGTTACCATTCCGAGAAGTCCGCCTTCACCAACTTCCCTCGCATCGGTAATTTGAATGATTTCAAAAACCTCGCCTGTGCCCGGATTAACCCTGCTGATTTTACCCGAACGTTCTGTAACCCAGATAAAATTATCAGGCCCCCAAAGAATTTCCCAGGGAGTATCAAGATTGGCAGCAATAGTTTTTGTTTGTAAATCAGTTTGTGCGTCCGCAGTTTTAAAAACCACCAAAATCAGCACAATTAAAATGGCAATCGTTTTCATGGCAATATTGTTTTATGATGTGGCTACTATGTTAGTATAACCACGAAACAACATTGATTGTTCCCGATAGATTGCCAATTCCTGGTTAAAGCCGTTTGCTCTTAGTAGATTTCTTTTGTTAACCTCTCGGTTGCGGTCATGTAATAACGGGCAAAATTTTCATCCTTCATGTATTCAATCAGTTGTGAACGCCTCGTTTCAACCTCTTCACTCAAATCAACAATTGCAGCTTTGGCAATCTTGTCTTCGGCGTTTTCGCGTTGAGCTTTCACCGCGGGAATAAATTTATCCATCCATTTTTCGTAATTATCCATAAATTCCTGCTGTTCTGCTGTTAACGGAAACTCAGCTTTGCTGTTTAAAACCGTTGCCGAAAGCTTTGTTGATGCTGCAATTGTAGTTCCAACAGTCATTCCTAATTTTGCCAAAAATGCCCTGCGCGATTCTTCGTATTCATTCATTGCCTTTATGTTTTTCTGTAATCCATTTTAGAACAATATTTTCTATGTAATGTTTAGCCGTTTTTTTTGACCTGCAACTTCCGTTATTTCCTGCCTTCTTCAATATCTTTAAACCAGACAATTAATAAGTTAAAAACAAAAAGCCTTTCCATTTTCAACAGAAAGGCTTTTGTTTTAATTGATTCACACTGATATAAGTCTTTGATTGATTATATATTGGTTTATTGCACATATTCAAAAATACCATTGATGAACAACGATTTATCATGAATTAATGGCACAAATAAGACACTAAAAAACCAACGTGCTCAATGAAAATATATTCCAATCATAGGGTGTGAAATTAAGATTATTACCCACTTACCACGCCGATACAGGAGTGAAACAAAACAACCAAAAGTTAAAGATCAGTTCAACTGACCATTTTAAAAGTTGTTTGATTGACCTATCAACTGTTTGCTCAAATAATTCTCTTTTTGACCTTGACCTAAATCTACAATTATGGCATCGGAGCCTCAAACCCGTATGC
>DAOPKR010000021.1:0-44488 GCA_035391305.1 Draconibacterium sp. | reverse complement strand
ACGAAACAAAATGTTGGGTGAACAGACTGATGCAAAAATTACTGATCCGTTCAATCCTGACGCATTTAACTTCCAACCAATGACTGGTTCTCCTGTTTTCAATGCTTCGTCGTGGACAACCACTCCTGTTATCGATTTTGACGTTGCTGCAAACACAAATATGGTTCGAAATTACCCAAATCCATTTAAGGGAACGACAAACATCGAAATACAAATTCGTAAAACTGAAAATGTGCGAATTGTGATTTTTAACATTTCAGGAGCCGTTGTTTCTGAAATTCAAAATGGCAAATTGTATGATGGAACTTATGATTTCATTTTCGATGCATCGCAATTACCAGGCGGGCTTTATTTCGGAAAAGTTATCATGGGCAACGAAGTTCAGACTTTAAAAATGATGGCTCAATAAAATGATTTATAAAGACAATATTTGACCTTGCAGTGTTTGAAAAAGTTGGCATTCGCCAATTTTTTAAGCCCCGGATTTCTCCGGGGCTTTTATCAACTTTTATACACTGCGCTCCGTATTAAGCCCCAAACGCATATTTTTTCAAACACTGTAATTTTTAATAATATGAAACAAATTTTTCTGATTCTTCTCATTATTTCCGGTTTGCAAGGCATCACAAATGCACAGGAACTGGTTGAAAAAGAAGATACTTATTTTTTGAATGGAGATCTTTACACCGGTAAATGGACTACATACTATGAAAGTGGTGCAATAAAAATGGTTACCGAAATTAAAAAAGGGCTGAAAGATGGACAAACCAAAATCTGGTTTGAAGATGGCCAGCTCAACGAAGTACGCTCCTACAAACAAAACAAGATGCACGGCAAGTGGGTAATGTATAACAACCACAACATAAAAATTTCGGTAGCCCGTTACAAAAACGGATTAAAACATGGTAAATGGACCATCTGGAACGACTACGGAAACCTGCTTTACGAGCTGGAATACAACAACGGCGAAAAAACCGGAACCTGGAAAAACTACAATGAAAAAGGCGAATTGGTTAGCGAACGTAAATATTGAGTTTCCAGTTCATTCGTACCATGTAAAGTTATATATCGGAAAGTCGCAATCATTTTAACAAAACTGTAATAATTCTGTAACCTGCGTTTAACAGCGCCAAACTACTTTTACGTTACAATTTATAACAGAAAATTTAAATCAAATGAAAAAGTTTGCAATCATATTTTTACTTGCGTTAACGGTTATCGCGGTAAATGCCAAAGAAGATGAAGGAAAATCAGCTGACACAGAAAACACTGCAACATTGGTACTTTCAGGAACTGTAGCCGATCAGAATTCAGGCGAATCACTTGTAGGTGTTGAAGTTAAACTTGAAGGTACTGATTTGAAAACCTACACTGATTTCGATGGAAAATTCAGCTTTAAAAACGTAAAACCCGGCGAATATAAATTGGTTACAAATTATATTTCCTATCAGAAACAAACAGAAGTTTTAGAAGTAAATTCAAAACAAAACGAGTTAAAAATAAAGTTGCAGGCATCGAATTAATTTCGACAAATGCATTTTTCTTAAGATTGAATCCGCCCTTGAGAGCAAGGGCGGTTTTCATGCTTAAAAATGGCAGCCATGTATTTGGCAGCCATTTTTTTATTTATTACAGAATGTTTCCCTGGGTAGGGTTTCACTTTATTATTCAATTCAATTCCCTATTTTTGTTGTAATAATCATCAACAAAAACAACTTACTATGAAATTCCGGTTTTCACTCCTTTTTATTTTGGCCGCGATTCTTTTTTCGTGTTCAAAAAAACAAATTGAAATACCACTTTCAGAACACCCGCAGCCTATTTTTGAACGTCCAGTCTGGCAAAATTTAAATGGTTACTGGCAATTTAAAGCCGACTCTGCAAATGTTGGATTAAGTGAAAACTGGCAAGCAAATCCCGGTGCTTTCAACAAAAAAATACTGGTACCGTTTTCATGGGCAAGCCCAATGAGTGAAATTAAAATGCCAAAAGTGAATGTAGGCTGGTACTACCGTACATTTAAAGTCGATATCCCGCAGCAATGGAATGAAAAAGAAACATACCTCGTTTTTTGTGCATCCGATTTTAACACAACAGTTTGGATAAACGGAACTGAAATTGGCAGTCATTCTGGTGGTTATGTCCCATTCGATTTTAATATTTCTGAAATCTTAAAAGAAGGTGAAAACCAACTTGTTGTAAGGGTTGAAGATGAAGAATTGCAGAACCGCCCATCGGGAAAACAGTATTACGGAAATGCAAAAGGAATTTGGCAAACCGTGTACCTGGAAGCCCGCCCCGAAAACCACATAACACAAATAAAATTTACACCTGATATTGATAATTCGCAGGTTACAGCAGAAGTGCAGGTATCAAAAAGCAGTAGTTCCCCTGTAAATTTTTATCTGAAAGGCAAAGGGAATAATATCGATTTTGAAGGCGAGATTCTGGAAAACAGCACAATAGCAAAATTCATTATCCCGGTTGTTGATATGAAATTATGGGATTTGGAAAATCCTTATTTATATGAAGTTACAGCTTCTCTTAAAAGCGAAAGCGGTATTGATGAAGTTTCAACTTATTTTGGGATGCGTAAAATATCGGCGATGCAGGTTCCCGGGCAGGAATTTCAATATGTGGCCTTGAATAACAAACCCATTTATATGAAACTCACGCTCGACCAGAGTTACCACCCTGAAGGATTTTATACATTCCCTTCAGATAAGTTTATGAAAGAGGAAATTCAACGCGCAAAAGATTTGGGATTGAACGGTTTGCGGATTCATATAAAAGCAGAAGTTCCGCGTAAATTATACTGGGCTGACAAACTGGGATTGCTGATTATGGAAGATATCCCAAACTTTTGGGGGCAACCTGATAGTATTGCAAAAGCAAACTGGGAATTTATTGCCGAAAAAGAAATGGCGCGCGATTACAACCACCCCAGCATTTTTTCATGGGTGCTTTTCAACGAAACCTGGGGTTTGTTTACTGAAGATTCGATTAACGGGCGCAGCTACACTCCGGAAACACAAAACTGGGTTCGCGAACGTTTCAACATAGCAAAAACAACCGACCCAACCCGTTTGATTGAAGATAATTCGCCCTGTAACTGGGATCACGTAGTTACCGACATTAATACATGGCACGCGTATATTCCTGCCCGAAACTGGTCAGGTTTTCTTAATGAAATTGTAAAAAACACATACCCGGGCTCAACACACAATTATATTGGTGGAAATGTGCAGGGAAACCAACCCATGTTTAACTCCGAATGTGGCGCAGTCTGGGGTTACTCCGGCAGCACAGGCGACATCGACCTTACATGGGAATACCACGTTATGATGAACGAATTCCGCAAACGCCCAAAAATTGCCGGATTTCTGTTTACCGAATTTCATGACGTGATAAATGAATGGAACGGATATTACCGTTTCGACAGATCTAAAAAAATGTTCGGGCTTGATGAAATAGTGCCGGGAATGTCGATGAACGACTTTCATAAAGATTTATATGTTGTTGCAGGTGATGATTTTTATCAGAATTATGAAGGAGGCGCTGCTGTACAAATTCCGGTTGGGATAAGCTCAGTAACAAGTGAAATACCCGAAAACTTAAAATTAAAATATGATCTTTTCGGATGGAACAACCTTGGAGATAAAGTTGATTATGGTAAAGGCGAAATTGAAGTGGCTGCTGAACCTTTTAAATTTATACCATTAAAACCTGTTGAGTTTACGGCTCCAAACGAAAACCTTGTAATGTTTCTGGCAACAACGCTGGAGGATGAAAAAGGGAAGGTTATACAACACAATTTCGTTCCATTCACGGTTTCGGGGCATTCAGAAACCAATGATATTATTATTACAAAATCGCCAAATGAATTTATTGGCGCCGATTGGACCATAAAACACATGGAAACGCAAAACGGTGCAAAAGTGTGGGGAATGGGATCAGGTTATTTTGAATATGAATTTATTCTTCCTAAAGATTTGAATGCCGGTGAAGTAAAAAGCATTGAATTCAGGGCAGAGCTGGCATCCCGTTATCCTCAGGAAAAATATCTGGAAGAAGGCGATGAAGAGCGGATTGGTATGGAAATAGTTTCAGAAAAAGGCACTGTCCCCGGCTACGGAAAAAATAGTTATCCTCAAACCGACGAAAAATTGCATGGCTCTCTTGTTAAGATTACTACGGACAGTCAAAAAATTGATGAAATAGAATTGTACGACGATCCGGCTGATCATCAGGGAATACTTTCGTGGATGAATCAAATACCGGGTAAAAGCGGAGATGCAGAAACACAGGTTCCGTGGTTGCTTGATGAAGCAGGATCGTACGGGTATCTGGTAAAAGTGGAGTTAGATGAAAATTTGAAAAAATCGGTGCTTGAAGCCGGAAAAATTATCATTCAGTTACATGTTGATGAATCAACAAGCGACCGCGGCGGACTTTCGGTTTATGGCGCCAAATCAGGAAAATATCCAATGGATTTAAGTATTATAATCAGAAAATAACAGATTGCATTATTGGTAAGCGCTAAATAAGATTTGGCGAATGCCAATCGAAAAAATGGATAGTTTTATTACTGTCCATTTTTTTTGTAATTGCTAATACAATCCAAAACCTAATTATTTTTTTTCCTGAGTATTTGACGATCTCTGTACTGGCCGGGAGTTATTCCCTGCGAATCACGAAAAACACGCATAAAACTGCCCATTGAACCAAATCCCGATTTTTCTGAAATATAATTTAACGAATAGGTTTTTGAAGAATCTTCCGATAAAAGTTTTTTAGCCTCTTCTATCCGGTAACGGTTAACAAAATCGCTAAAAGTGCAAGAAAATTCGGTATTAATATGTTTGGAAATATAAGTGCGGTTAGTGCTGAGCAATTCGGAAAGATGAGTGATTTTTAAATCGGGGTTTTTATAAATTGACTGATCGGCAAAGAGTTCCAGCAATCTATCGTTTAATAAACTTTTATTGTAACTTTTATTATCAAATTCTTCAGCTTCAATTTCTTCCGATTCCAAATCAATTACAGTATGGTTTTGCATGTAACCCAAAAATCCAATGAAAAACAATAAAACACTAAAAATCAGTGACGGGATTAAGAGCAGGATTGGCGATTCCATGAAAAATCCCCGGCCGATAATATTAAAAACGATGCTGATAACCGATGTTACTACAAAGGAATAAAGAAAAAAGTTGACCCAAAGTATAGTTTTGCTTTCAAGATTTGAATAGAAATTGGCAATCTGTCTGTTGTATTGTTTTACAAGCTTTTGCCCTTTTATAAGGAAATATAAAACCTGCATAAAAAAAACAACCCGGCTAACCATAACATTAATCTTTTGAATTTCAACAAGTAATGGGTCTGAATTACTTATTTTTCTGTTTAAAAGCAATTCATTGATATACAAAAGTCTTTCTTCGGTATTCATCAGCATATACAAAAAAATTGATGTCAGAGCAAAAAAAGCAGCAGGAATTAACAAGCGCAGATTTTTCCATTTGTAACCCGATTCAACCGAAAGTAATTTGATATACCAGTAATAGAGTGGATAAACCGAAAGAGATGCAAAAATATAGATAGGCTCAAAAATGTGAAATGTTGAATTTAACTTTTTAAAAAAATGAGCATGTGACAGGTAAAGCAAAAAAGCAACAAACATAAATATCCCCAGAAAAAACCTTGCACGGTTATTATTCCTTTTCGAAATCAGCAAAACCAACGCCCAGAAAAAGGTCACGTACATGGGAGTATAAATAATCAGGTCATTCCACATTCAATTACATTTAGAATAGTTTCAATTTGGGCTCCAATTTACCATTTGTACATTGGTTTTACAATATAGTAATTCATTTTAGCCTGCTTGGTTTACATTTGTTTTTATACTGATGGTTATACTAATCAACTAAAAAATCCTGTCAGTAAATGCAATGCTTGTTAAATTATGCAATAACTTATTAATCGACTAATACAAAAACAAAATGAAAGAAAAATACTTTTTAACATTATTATCACTGTTTACATTCAATTTTCTAATAGCCCAGACATGGATTCCGGTCGGACCAACGGCTTTTTCACCGGGAGAAGCATTTATCCAGCATATTGCCGTTGACGGAGAGACACCATATGTTGCTTTCCTCGACAGGAAAAATAACGACAAAGCCACAGTAATGAAATTTAACGGGACCAACTGGGTTAATGTTGGCCCTGCAGGTTTCACACCCGACTTAATAACCGAATTAAGTTTTGCAATGGCAGGCTCAACTCCGTACGTTGCTTTTGATTATAAAAATCAGCCAGGCAAATTGTCAGTTATGAAATTTGATGGTTCAGCGTGGGTTTATGCCGGCAACGAGGGGTTTGTTGAAAAAGGGTCCTCTTTTAGTTTGGCCGTTGGAAATGGCGTACCTTATGTTGCTTTTGAAGATTGGGTAAACAGAAGCAAAGTAAGTGTGGTAAAATTAGTTGGAGGCAGTTGGGAATTCGTCGGAAATCAGGGTTTTTCAACAGGTTATACTTATAATAAAATTGAACTTTCTGTTGACGGAGACACACCATTTGTAGCTTATCGTGATTATGACGCAAATTACAAAGCCAGTGTTATGAAATTTAATGGAACCAATTGGGAACTATTGGGAAACCAGGGATTTTCAGATAAAACTCACGACGCTTACCAATGCCTTGCCACTAAAGATGGAATACCTTATTTGGCCTCCTGGGATATTAATGCAAACCCGATGGTTTATAAATTCAATGGGAGTTCATGGGGAAAACTGGGTGTTCCGTTTGTTACTACCAACCAGGTTAGCTCGCAAACTATTGGCTTCGACCACAATGGAATTTTATATTTCGTTTTTGCTGATTGGGGAAATGACCGCAAAGCAACTGTTGTGAAACATGACGGAACAAACTGGAGTAAAGTAGGAGATGTGGCCTCAAAAAGTGGTGCAGAATATATAAGCATTGCATTTTCAAATAGTAATGTTCCGTATTTGGCATATCGCGATAACTACAGCATGAGGCGAACAACAGTAATGAAATTGGATAATACAACTAGCGCAAACAACTTCGGTACAAACAGCGGCATAAAAGTTTATCCGAATCCGGGAAACGGCCTGTTTACACTCGAATTTGGCGATACTCAGTTTGGTGATGGAAATATCGAGGTTTTCAATTCAACAGGACAGAAAGTATTTTCCCGATATTTGGAATTTGCCGGTAAAGTCGAAATTGATTTAAAGGGCCGTGAAAATGGAATTTACTTATTAAAAGTGACAAATAACGGGATAGTACATTCCAAATCAATAAATATAAATCGATAAACAAATGTGATTTGAAAAAGGCACTTTCTTTTTAATTGTGATTTTTAACACCAAAAACGACTGGTTTCGAGAAACAACCTATTTTACCGATAGTTAAAAAAGTGCTTTAATAATCTCCCTTAAAAATCAACCCAAAATTGGTCATATATTAAAATGGAATAGTACAAAAGTATCTGCTTGCAATCTGTTCTGTTTCTTCTTATTTTCAGCATCAAAAAATTTATAAACCTTACATAACTTTAGTTTGAAAACTTTAAAGTTAATTTGAAGAAGAATTTTCAACTTAAAAATAAACCAAATGACCAATTTCAAATTAATCCGATTTGTTTTGTTGCTTGTAACTGCAACATTGTTTTCATCAGCACAAGCCCAGAACTGGCCAAACTGGCGCGGGCCAAACGGCGACGGAACAAGCGCCGAAATCAATTTACCTGTAAAATGGGATTCAGTTACAAATGTTTTGTGGAAAAGTGAAGTACCCGGCTCCGGACATTCATCTCCAATTATCTGGGAAAACAAATTATTTACACTTTCAGCGATTTCAGAAACACACGAAAAAATACTGCTTTGTTATGATGCTGAAAGCGGAGTTTTACTGTGGCAAAAAACAATCATCAAATCTGATTTTGAAAACAAACACAACGACAACAGTTTCGCATCGGGCACACCAGCCACCGACGGAAAACTTGTTTATGTTTCAGTTTTGGATAAAGATGATGTTTTGGTTGCAGCCTATGATTTTTCAGGAAAACAGGTTTGGGTTCAACGTCCGGGTAAATTTTCAAGTCCTCACGGATACAGCTGTTCACCGGCTTTATTCGAAGACAAAGTCATAATAAATGGAGACAGTCAGGGAGAAGCATTTGTTGCCGCTTTAAACAAAATCGATGGCAGAATAATATGGAAAGTTGACCATGATAAACCTGCACATAGTTTTAGCACACCAATTTTCAGGGAGATTGCCGGCAAAAAACAGATGATATTTTGCGGCAACAAGGAAATTGCTTCCTATAATCCCGAAGACGGTTCAAGATATTGGTGGGTGAATGGTCCATCTGAAGATTTTTGTTCGAGCCCGGTTTACAATGAGAAATTGGGTTTGCTTTTGGTAAGCAGTGCCTGGCCGCAGCGGCATTTGCTTGCAATTAAACCCGACGGAAACGGAGATGTAACAGATAGTCATGTTGTCTGGCAAACCACAAAAGGTGCATATTATGTTCCATCACCGGTTTGTACTGATGATTACCTTTTTTCCACAATGACAAACGGACAGGTCCACTGTATTGAAGTTACTACCGGAAATACTTTATGGACAGAAAATCTTGGTAAGCAATATTCGTCACCGGTTTTGGCAAATGGATTGGTTTATATGCCGAATGATAATGGCGTTATAACTGTAATCAAACCCGGCTCTGAATTCGAAATGGTTGCACAAAACTCAATTGGAGAGAAAATGAACGCCTCACCGGCAATCAGCAAAGGAAAAATCTATTTGCGGGGAGACAGGCATATTTACTGCATCGGAAATTGATGATATAATTTATTCTGTTTTGAAGAATCAATTGCGAATTACTTAAAAATATTTAAACAACAGCTTATCGGTGATATTTTTTCTAATTTGCGCCGAAATTTATTGTTCATAAAAACAGTTAATAAAACATGGTGTCACGCAGACAATTTTTAGGTGCAGCAGCAACTGCAACAGCAGGTATTACAATTTTACCATCAAATGTATTTGCAGGTTTTGGGCATAAACCGCCAAGCGACAAATTAAATATTGCCGGAATTGGTGTTGGTGGAAAAGGTTTTACCAACCTGAAAAATATGGAAACTGAGAATATTGTTGCCCTGTGTGACGTTGACTGGGAATATGCTGACAGAAATGCTTTCAAACGTTGGCCACAGGCAAAGAAATACATGGATTACCGTGAAATGTTTGATCAGCAGAAAGATATTGATGCAGTAATGATTGCAACACCCGATCATTCTCATGCTTTACCGGCAGTTCTGGCAATGCGTCACGGAATGCATGTATTTGTGCAGAAGCCATTAACTCACTCGGTTTATGAATCGCGAATTTTACGCGAAACAGCAAATCGGTACGGTGTTGCAACTCAAATGGGAAACCAGGGAAATTCAGATGAAGGAATCAGGTTGATTTGTGAATGGATTTGGGCAGGCGCAATTGGCGAAGTTACCCATGTTGATACCTGGACCAACCGGCCAATTTGGCCGCAGGGGCTTTCAACTCCCGAAAAAGGTAAGCGCATACCAAAAACACTGAATTGGGATTTGTTTGTGGGAACTGCCAAATTCCGCGAATACAATCCAATTTATCATCCATGGAACTGGCGTGGCTGGTGGGATTTTGGCACCGGCGCACTCGGCGACATGGGATGCCACATTATCGATCCGGTTTTTAAGGCTTTAATGCTTGAATATCCAACTTCGGTGGAAGCGAGTTCTTCTTCATTTAATAACGACTCACCTCCAAACGCTGAATTTGTGCGTTATGAATTTCCACGAAGAGACAATTTACCTAAAGTGGGAATGCCACCAGTAACCGTAAATTGGTATGATGGCGGATTTATGCCGCCACGCCCCGATGAACTTCAAATTGGAGAACAAATGGGCGACGATGGTGGAGGCTGCATATTTTATGGTTCAAAAGGGAAAATAATGTGCGGTACCTATGCACAAAACCCTACCCTTTTACCAACCAGCGAAATGGCAAACTTTGTTCAACCACAAAAATCAATAAGAAGGATTTCAAATGCCATGGAAGGCGGGCACGAACAGGATTGGATAAGGGCTTGCAAAGAAGATAAAAACTTCAGGCTCGAAGCATCTTCAAATTTTAATTATTCAGGCCCCTTAAACGAAATGGTTGTAATGGGCGTTTTAGCTGTCAGGCTGCAGAGTTTACAACGTAAATTATTGTGGGACGGCGTAAATATGCGATTTACAAACATTTTGCCTTCCGACAATATTAAAGTTCTTTCAAAAGACGAATTTGAAATTATAAATGGTGATCCCAAATTCAAAAAAGAATACAAAACACTGAATGCGTTTGAAATGGCCGAAGAGTGGATCAGGCATACTTACAGAAATGGGTGGGAGCAGATTTGACAGGAATTGTACATAAACTAAAAAAAAAACAATATTTATAGATTGCTCTGCCTTATAAATTTAAGATTGCTCTTTTCAGTGTGAAATATTCAATATACATTGAAAATATTACTTTTGTTTCCGCAAAAAAATAAACCATACTTTATACAAATTGGGAAATTTAAAACAAAAACTATCGCTGTATGACGCCCCTCAAAAAGTGATGCAGGCCGGAATTTATCCTTATTTCAGAGCGATTGGGTCGGATCAGGACACGGTTGTTATTATGAATGGGAAAAAGGTTTTAATGTTTGGCTCGAACAGTTATCTGGGTTTAACAAATCATCCCCGAATTAAGGAAGCAGCAAAAAAAGCCATTGATAAATACGGTACCGGTTGCGCTGGCTCAAGGTTTTTAAACGGAACACTTGATATTCATATCGAACTGGAGAAAAAACTGGCAGCTTTCGTCGGAAAAGATGAAGCGCTGTGTTACAGTACTGGTTTTCAGGTAAACCTTGGCGTGGTTTCGGTTCTTGCCGGACGGAATGATTATATCCTGCTTGATGAACTTGATCATGCATCATTAATAGAAGGAAGCCGGCTTTCGTTTTCAAAAGTATTGAAGTTTGCACACAACGACATGGTTTCGCTTGAGAAAAAATTAATGACCTGTGAAAAGGATGCCGTAAAAATTATTGTTGTTGATGGTATTTTTTCTATGGAAGGCGATATGGTGAAACTACCTGAAGTTGTTGCACTCGCCGAGAAATACAATGCAGAAATAATGATTGATGATGCTCATTCACTGGGAGTTATTGGTAAAAATGGATCGGGCACTGCATCTCATTTTGGATTAACTGATAAAGTAGATCTCATCATGGGAACCTTCTCTAAATCTTTTGCCTCGCTGGGCGGTTTTATTGCGGCCGATAAAGAAGTGATAAATTATATAAAACATAATTCAAGGTCGCTGATATTCAGTGCCAGTATGACACCAGCCTCGGTAGCAACAGTTTTGGAAGCTATTGATATTATGAATGAGGAACCTGAAAGAATTGAAAGACTTTGGGAAAATACAAAATATGCTTTGGAAGGGTTTAAATCGTTGGGATTTAACACAGGAAAATCGGAATCACCAATAATTCCGCTGTTTATTGGTGATGATATAAAAGCACTCACACTTACAAAAATTCTTTTGGACGACGGCGTATTTATTAACCCGGTAGTTTCTCCGGCAGTACCAAAAGAAGATTCGTTAATTCGATATTCGTTAATGGCAACCCACACAAAAGAGCAAGTGGATATTTCGATTGAAAAGATTTTTAAAGCAGCAAAAAAACTTGGTGTCCTGGATCATGAATCGCTGCATACACTTGTTGTGTAATTTCGGGAATTGAAATTCAAAAACAATCTTGATGAAAAAAGTTATTTTAATTACCGGCATTTCTTCAGGATTTGGCAAGGAAACCGCTGAATTGCTTGCCCAAAAAGGTCATATTGTTTATGGAACTGTTCGAAAAAAAACAGAAACAAAATCCCATATTCATATTTTATTAATGGATTTGTTAAGTCCCGATTCCATTTCAGAAGCTGTGCAAACGGTTGTTCACAATGAAGGCAGAATTGATGTTTTAATTAACAATGCAGGTATGCACACCGGAGGTTCTATTGAAACGTTACCGCTTGAATTTGTTAAAATGCAAATGGATACAAATTTTATGGGTTTGGTGCATCTCACACGCAAGGTCTTGACATTTATGCGAAAACAGGGAGGTGGAACCATTATTAATTTTGGTTCGATTGGCGGACTGATGGGATTACCTTTTCAGGGATATTATTCGGCAAGTAAATTTGCAATTGAGGGTTTTAGCGAAGCTCTCCGAATGGAAGTAAAACAATTCAAAATTAATGTTGTAGTTATAAATCCTGGTGATTTCAGCACAAACAACAGTGCTAACCGGCGTAATTTTATTATTAAATCCGAATCAGATCCTTATCAACCGCAATTTGAAAAAACACTTTCGATTATCGAAAATGATGAAACAAAAGGATGGATTCCGTCAATCCTGGCAAAAAAATTAGTAAAGATTGTTGAATGCCGAAATCCCAGACAACGATATATAATCGCTTCGCCGGAACAGAAACTGGCAGTTGTTTTAAAGAATATTCTTCCCGGTAAAATTTTCGGTAAAATTCTTGAAAGCCATTACGGGATTAAGTAACTCAAATTCAGGTTTAACTACTTCCGTGTAAAAACCAATAAATCACCCTGAAAAGTTGTAGTAAGTTGATTTTCAGAAATCGAGTAAGGTGAATCGGTAATTTCAAAACCTATTATTAGTGTTAAAATGCCATTTTTTGTGCTGTAGGTAAAATTATTGTTTCTCTCATCGGTATCACCAAAAACCACATAAACAATTTTGGATAGCCCTGATTTATCGGCATTAAAAGTTAAAGTAACAGTTCTCGAAAAGTCTCCGGAGTTTTCAGTAAATTCCCATGAACCAACAATTGGATCTACCGGTTCTTCCTCTTTCTGACATGCTGTAATTAACAATACAACAAAAACCAAAAACATAAATATTGAACCCGATTTTCCCATTTTTTCTCTAACTGTTGAATCAATGTATTAATAAATCATGTTAATCACGACTTGCCCCGATTAACTCACTATTATTCAGCACACAAATTATGCTTTCTATTTTTATACCTGCAAACCGCTTGGCAAAATAAACAAACGAATCTTGATAAACTAAACTGTTTCCTGAAGAAAATTAAAAAAAATCAGCTCATGAAATATTTCCCGATATTTGAAACATTTCAATATAAAAAAATCCTGCTTTTATATTATAATTCAATCTGCTACTTTTGAAAAGTAAATTATTTACTCCATAATGCGAAAGGTTGTCGTAATTCTTTTAATTTTTTGCCCCTGGTTCTTAAAGGCTCAGATCAATAACTATTGGTCATACAACTTTAACGAAGAATCATCTCTGGTTGCCGGTGCAGTTGTTGGAGGTGGAGCAGGTGCTTCAGCTATTTTTTACAATCCGGCAATTATTTCAGAAATAAATGCATCAAAACTTTCGTTAAATGCAAGCCTGTTCGCCTACGAAATAAATAATGCGAAAAATGTGCTTGGAGAAAATATTGATTTGCAGTCAACAAGATTTTACCCGATTCCGCGATCGATTTCCTATATGCGAAAGATTCCAAATCGTCCAAATTGGAACCTTGAGTTTTCATATCTGAACGTGGCCAATTCAGATTTAAATGCACTAAAATATACAGAGAAAGAGATTGATATTCTTACACATTTGCCTGGTAATGAAAACTAC
The DNA here is from genome assembly GCA_035391305.1 of Draconibacterium sp. Lineage (GTDB taxonomy): Bacteria > Bacteroidota > Bacteroidia > Bacteroidales > Prolixibacteraceae > Draconibacterium. Next base: position 30,702 of record DAOPKR010000021.1, on the reverse strand, counting down.
ATAGCATATACCGAGCTAAAGACTAAAGTAAAAACTGATTATTTTGGAATTGGCGGATCGTATAAAATTGGTGATAATCTTTATTTCGGCACCAGCATGTTTCTTTCTGCAAATTCAAAATATTCAGTTTATCAGCTTGATATAAATGCCAGCCCAAAAAAAACAACAATAAAAGATGATGGCGATGAATTGCCTTTTTACACCGCATCGCACACTACCAACGAAATGGTAAAATTTAACGATTACAGGCTACTTTGGAAATTTGGATTGTTTTACAAAAAGCAACGTTACAGCCTTGGATTGAATATTACAACACCTGCTTTAGGGGGTTTATACAGCGATGGTAAAAAAGTAATGCGCAAGCAAAGTCAGAACAATATTACAAATCCGGTTACAGGTGAACCTATTCAGGACCATCTGATTACTGATTATGCTGAAAAAGATGAAGTTACGGTAGCTGCAAAATCGCCATTTTCGGTAGCTGCCGGATTCACGTTCTACAGTACAGACAATAAAAGAACTCTTTTTACAACCGTTGAATACTTTGCCGGACTTAAATCATACAGGATGGTAAAAGCAATTGAAAAAGAAAGTTTAGGTGAAGGTTCGATACTGGAGAATGAAGATTTTTCTGAATGGTTAACCTATGTTGATGGTGCTAAACCTGTTTTAAATGCAGCGCTTGGTTATAAATGGTTATTAAAAGAAAACTTAATGCTGCTTTCAGGTTTTAAAACCGATTTTAATCACAAAATGAAGAATGAAACCAGTTTATTGAATCCGGATAAAACAATAAAAAGTATTAATGTAGATTACTACCATTTAACCGGTGGGATAACTTTACGCATTAAGGGACAGGATATTACTGCAGGCATACAATACAGCTTGGGACTGAGTAACAATGGTAAACAACTTGTTAATCTTTCCGACCCGGTTGAATTTAATTTTACCGAATTAAAAGCGTTACAGGGAACCCGCACAAATACTGTAAAATCGGTTTATAATTCGTTTACCCTGCTTATGGCAGCGTCGTTTAATTTAGGAGTTAAAAAAGATAAATAAACATAGCTCAATTCAATCAAAAAGAACAAACTATGTTGGATATTCATCCTTTTGGTCATGGTAAGGTGATTCCATTTTTCTTCCGCCGTAAGGGAATCTTTGCGACATGATATTAAGAATTTCGTTGGCTGTACTTTCAATAGGTTTATTTGAAACATTAACAACAGTAAAACCACCTTTATCGAAAACAAACATTGCTTTTCTGATTTCCTCTCTTACTTCACGTTCATCAATGTATGAATCAATCTGATGATTATTCCAGCCCAGTAATCTTTTTTTACGGTGAGCAATTAATTGTGCAGCAGAAATATGCAATCCAAAAACCCTTTGAGGATCAATTTCAAACAACTCTTCCGGTGGATTTATACCATTCACCAGTGGCACATTGGCAACTTTCCAGCCATACATTGCCAAATAAACGCTTAAAGGTGTTTTCCCGGCACGCGAAACTCCTGTTAAAACTATTTCAGCATTTTTTAAACGCTCGGGGCTCATTCCATCATCATGCGAAAGTGTAAATTCAATAGACTCTATCCTATCGAAATACTGATGATTAATTTCACGGTACAAACCCGGGTGCATTAACGGTTTAATATCCAATGATTCATCAAGAAAACCGGCAAGCTTACCCATTAAATCAACCTCTCTTACGCCAAATTCTTCACACAATTCAACCGCTTTTTTACGTAAAAAGCCATTTACCAGTGTGTGTACAATAATTCCACCATCGGTTTTTGCCTTCATAACAACGTCAAAAAGTTCGTCTTCACTGTCCATATTCGAAACTATAATCACCGGTATCTTATTATCGGGATACTGAATTAAAACGGCCTGGACAATATTATTCCCGGCAATTCCGCGACCTCCGGAAACCACATAAATTGGTGATGTAGGTTTGATATTTTGATTTTTCATTTTACTGTTTTTCTAATTTAAACAAAAAAAAATGTACCATGTTCTGTAAGCTTTTATCTATATCGAAATAATGAATGTTTATTTTGAAAAGGAACTCTGTTAAAGGATTTTGTTATGTTAATTTTTACTGACTCTCCGATCTTTTTAATTGTTTAACAGGTTTGATAACAACCTCAGCATTACATGACGGGCAAATATAAATCTCACATCCCGTGCAGGCAAAACAGTTGCTGCAAGTTCTGTCAACGTCGAGGTTCGAAAACTGAAAACCACATGAATTGCATATATAATATTTCTCTTTTTTTGATGATATCATTTACAAGATAATATAACTTCGGTTGTAAAATTAGGAAACTTGGGGCAGATTAATTTAGAACATAGGTAAAAACACAAATTTAATTTGAACGTATTAATCTTTTTTTAAAATAATTGACCGTCTTATAATCCCGGCGTTAAATTCACAACTTGTTATTAGAATATTTTTTTTGAAAAAAATCAATCCTTTTTAGGAGGAACCGGATCATAACCATGTGTTCCCCAGGGATGACATTTCGAAATGCGCCTTGTAGCAAGCCAAATGCCTTTAAACGGTCCGTGTATTTTTATTGCCTGAACCGCATATTCTGAACAAGTAGGCACATGCCTGCACGATGCAGGTGTGAAAGGTGAAATTGCATATTTGTAAATAAATACCGGGATGAGAAACAACCAACCAAGTACTTTTAATAAAGTTTTAAGTAAAAATTGCATTTCATTAAATATCAGCAGGCAAATTTATAACTAAATAGTATTTATTTGATTTATTTCATATCTATCATAAAATTAATAACTCGAATACTTCATAATAAACCAAATGGATTTGTATAATATTTCTATTTTTGTGGACGACAACTTATGCATAAATTCAAATTACATAATCATAATTTCTGAAGGATGAAAAAAGTAGCAATTGGGGTTGATATTGGCGGGACGAATACTGCAATTGGTGTAGTAGATGAAGCAGGTAATGTAATGGTTAAAGACAATATTCCAACTCCTTCACACGGTGATATCAACAAATATATTGCGGATTTGGCTGATGCAATAAACGAACTGATTCATTCCGTGAAATTGCTGAATGAAGATATTAATGTTATGGGGATTGGCATTGGAGCCCCAAATGGAAACTATTACAGCGGAACCATCGAATATGCAGCAAATCTTTCATTCAGAGGAGTCGTACATTTAATAGAACTTCTTCGCAATCATTTCCCAACGATGCAGGCACTTGTTTTAACCAACGATGCCAACGCTGCAGCCATTGGAGAAATGATTTATGGTGGCGCAAAAGGAATGAAAAACTTTGTTCTATTTACCCTTGGAACAGGCGTTGGAAGTGGAATAGTTGTAAATGGTGACCTGGTTTATGGAAGCGACGGTTTTGCAGGTGAAATCGGACATACTACACTTGTTCCGGGTGGCCGGCCCTGCGGATGTTCATCTCTGGGGCACCTTGAAGCATATTGCTCTGCTTCAGGAATAAAAAGAACAGCATTCGAACTTCTTGTACATTATAATGCAAGCGATAGTTTACTCGCTGATAAATCGTTTAAGGAACTTGATTCGAAAATGATTTTTGAAGCAGCTGAAAAAGGAGATAAAGTTGCCCTGGAAGTTTTTGAAAAAACAGGCGCCTGGTTAGGGCTTGAATTGGCTAATACAGTCCACTATTTGAGTCCGGAAGCCATTTTCCTTTTTGGTGGGCCAACTGCCGCCGGTGAATATATATTCAAACCTACCAAAGAAAGTATGGAAAAACACCTCCTGCCATTTTTCAAAAACAAAATAAAAATCCTGCCTTCGAAACTTAAACCTGGCGATGCGGCAATTGTGGGTGCTAGTGCTTTGGTTTGGAAAGAAATAGAAAAATAAAAATCTAACTTCTATTATAACATATTAGATGAGCGGATCCAGTTAATGGACCGCTTTTTTTATGCATTGTTCAGTTTTTATTTTATTTCGAAACAAAAAATTACCCGGTTTTCTTATTAGATACTGCAAAATTCAATTTTAATGTTGTGTTTTTAAACACTGCTGAGTTTTTAAACACACAACGCATTATATTGATATTCTGATTCGTACATGTCCCCTACCGAATGAGTGTTTATTTATTCAACACCGCCATGTACTTTACATTCATACACTAAATCTTGTATCTACCTGATATACTGATACATAAATTCAGATTTACTTTTTGGCATTCTATTTGGCTATATATAGTTGCAAAATCTATTCTGCTAAATATTAAATAGTTACAATTCAATTAAGCGTTTAACATTTAAAAATCAATATCATGAAAACCAGGTTTTACAAATTATTTTTAATCATGTTGCCATTTTTGGCGTGCAGCAACATTTTAGTTGCAAACGAAAAAAACGATGAGTTAAATAAAAAACTACCCGCAACCACTGAGTTGTCGACTTTACAGATTGTTACTTCCCCCGATTTAGTTGACTTAACAAACGAATGGCTGGTTGGATTCAGAAATTTGAATCCGGAACAAAAAATCACATTGAGTTCACAGTCAGAAGCGAGTACTTTAAATGATGGGATTCTATATTTGTTTTCAAGCAATAATCCTGAATTACCAAAAGAAAATCAAACCTGGAAAATAGTTGTAGGGCATGATTTGATTGTTCCGGTTACAAGTATAAATAACCCAAACTTAAAAGAAATCAATAAAAGAGGTTTTACCTCAAATGAATTTGCCCAATTTTTTACCGGAGAATTAAATTGGTCGGCTTTTATTGACGGCGCTGAAAAAACCCAAATTCAATGTTACATAACTAATAATCAAAATGTAATAAGCAAAGTTGCCGGTTTTACACATTCGGAAAAAGAATTGGTTGCAGCCAAAAAAGTTAATTCAACAACTGATTTAATTTCGCTGATTCAACAGAATAAAAATGCTATTGGTTTTTGTTCGCTTACCGAAGTTCTGAACCAGGGAAAAAATGGGTTTGCTGAGCAAATCAGCATTATCCCCATTGACAAGAATAAAAACGGGCGGATTGACAGTTTCGAAAATATTTATGCAAATCCCGGAACACTTACAAAAGGTGCCTGGATTGGAAAATATCCACAGGAACTGACAGGCAGTATTTACGCGCTTTCAACAGTTAAACCAACAAATCAAACTGCTTTGGATTTTATAAGTTATTTAACTATTGAAGGTCAGGATAAAATCAAAAATTCGGGATACAGCATACTTTCCAGCGCCGAAAAAACTGCAAATTTAATTGCTTTGGCAACTGTTGTTGATTCACCGGCACCTGCAAAAAAAATTCCTGTTTCAAATTTGGGATGGATACTGATTTTTGCTGCTATTGGCGTAGTTGTGTTGATTTTTGTGTTTTTCGGTTTTAAATACATCAATCATGAAATAATTGAAAGCGAAGATATTGAAATGGCACAGGCATTTAGCGAGAATTCAATTGCAGCACCCAGGGGACTTCTTTACGACAAAACGCACACATGGGCATTTATGGAACAAAATGGGTTGGTAAAAATCGGGCTTGATGATTTTTTAAAACACGTTGTTGGTTCAATTACCCAGCTTAAAATGAAAGTTCCGGGCGAAAAAGTTCGAAAGGGAGAAAAAATACTGACGATTGTCCGTGACGGAAAACAACTCAGCCTTTATTCTCCCGTTACAGGTTTTATCCGGCAACAAAATGAATCACTGTCATCAAAACCTTCAAAAATAAATGATTCCGCATTCACCGAAAATTGGGTTTACCAGATTGAACCGGCAAACTGGACAAGAGAAGTGAATTTTCTGTTTATGGTTGACAGGTACAAGGAATGGATAAAAGATGAATTTGCCAGGCTGAAGGATTTTATGGCCAACTCGGCAAACTCAAACCAGCTTGTATATCAGCACGTTGTTTTGCAGGACGGAGGAGAACTCAGGGATAATATTCTGGCAGATCTTGGCCCTGAAGTTTGGGAAGATTTTCAAACCCAATTTATCGACACAGCAAAATAAAATTCAACATAAAAACCATCTGAAAACCATTTAAAAATTAAAGTTGTGAGTATCAATAGACGCGATTTCTTTAAAACAATCGGAGTTACAGGCATGACCATTATTGGTGTGAACGCCCTGGGAGCTCCCGAAGCAGGAGAAAATGAACCCGAATTCCATGGAATATTGTATGATTCAAATATCTGTGTGGGTTGTCTGACCTGTGAATCAGCATGCGCCGAAGCCCATGGTTTGCCGGTGCCTACTGATGAACTGGTGGCCGGGAAACTTCGCAAAACAAGCGAAACCCAGCGATGTGCCATTAATGCAATAAGCACCGAAAATGGCGAAATTTACGTGCGAAACCAATGCATGCACTGCAACGAGCCAGCCTGCGCTGCAGCCTGCCTGACACAAGCCATGTACAAAACAAAGGAAGGGCCTGTAATATGGCGCCAGGACAAATGTATGGGTTGCCGCTACTGCATGGTTTCGTGCCCGTTTGATGTGCCAAAATTTGAATATCACAGCGCAAACCCGAAAATTCAAAAGTGCGACATGTGTTATGACCGCATTATAAAAGGTGAGAAACCCGTGTGTGTTGAAGCTTGTGGCGGTGCATTGTTTTACGGAACCCGCCGTGAAATTATTGCCGAAGCACGAAAAAGGATTGCGGAAAACCCTGAAATGTATGTTGACAAAATTTATGGAGAAACAGTGGCAGGTGGCACCGGATATATATATCTGTCACCAGTTCCACACGAACAACTTGGATTCGACAAAAGAATTCAAAATTCATCGTACCCGGCTTTAACAAAGGGATTCCTGTACGCCGTACCATCCGTTTTTGTTCTTGTACCAACTTTACTCCTCGGCATTCACAAAGCAACCAAATCAAAACAAACCAAAGAAGAAGATCATGAATAGTCAGTCAATTTCAATATCGAATGAAAAACAAGGCCAGTCAACCTGGCAATTTTTAAAGAGCGAATTAAAACCACGGGGAAAATGGTTCACCTGGTTCAATGTAATTTCAATTCCAACAATAATAGCCGGAATTATACTTATTGTCATCCGTTTTGTTTACGGAATTGGCGCTGTTACAAACCTCACGCAGGAAGTTCCCTGGGGGCTTTGGATAGGTTTCGACGTAGTAACCGGTGTTGCATTTGCGGGTGGCGCATATATTTTAACGTTCATGGTTTACATTTTGAACCTTGAAAAATACAAACCAATTGTCAGGGTAACTGTGTTGAATGGCTTTTTAGCATATCTTTTTTATGCCGGTGCGCTTTTGCTCGACCTTGGCCGTCCGTGGAATGTTATAAATCCAATAATCGGAAACAGTTTCGGAACAAGTTCGGTTTTGTTTCTTGTTGCGTGGCATTTCCTGCTTTACATGCTTGCCGAGTTGCTTGAGTTTTCGCCGGCAATTGCCGAGTGGCTTGGCGCGCGAAAAGCGAGAAAAATCCTTTCGGGGATGACTTTAGCCGCAGTAATTTTTGGGATTACTTTATCAACATTGCATCAATCGGGCCTGGGAGCTCTTTATTTAATGGCAAAAGTAAAAATCCACCCGCTTTGGTATTCAGAGTTTATCCCCGTACTTTTTCTTGTTTCGAGTGTTTTTGCGGGGCTTTCGATGGTAATTTTTGAAGGATCGATTAGCCATAAAGTTTTTTCGGGCCAAATCAGCAGGAAAAACCACCATGCACACAATGGAATTCTTCACGGTTTATCCGGAATTTGCGCATTTGCCATGTTTGCATATCTCTTTTTGCAAATTCTGAATTTCATCCACAATAAAAACTGGGTTTACTTAAACACACCGATGGGGTACTGGTTTTTATTCGAAATGATTGGATTTGTTCTTGTACCGATGCTTCTGTACTATTACAGTTACCGGAAAACCAATATTTTAACAATCCGCATTGCAGCAATTATTACAATGCTGGGTATTATTCTGAACCGCCTGAACGTATCTGTAATCGGGTTCCGCTGGGATGCCGCCGTTCGTTATGTTCCTTCGTGGATGGAATTTGTGGTTACACTGACAATTATTTTTATTGAAATCTGGATTTTCAGATGGATAGTTAACAGAATGCCTGTTTTAAGGGAATCACCCGATTGGGCAAAAGATGATAAACATTAATCAATTAAAATATTAAATTATGGAAGGATACACTTACACCAACATTTTCGAAACCAAAGGGATTGAATACCTTGTAATTATTGCATTTTTTGCAATTCTTGTCCCTTTTTGGCTGATGCTGAACAGAAAAACAAAAGTATCAAAACTGGTTTCCAAAACTTCCGGAATAATTTCAATTAATTCAATCCGGATTCCCCAGGGGATATTCTTTAGTAAAAATCATACCTGGGCTCATCTTGAAACCAACGGAGAGGCAAAAGTAGGCATTGATGACTTGCTTTTTCATATTACTGGAAATGTAAGAGTTGAGAACATTAAAAATCAGGGAGAGTTTGTTAGAAAAGGTGATTTAATGACAAGGATAATCCACAATGGAAAAAAACTAAATGTATTTTCACCCATTTCTGGTGAAATTACGGCTACAAATACGATGATTATTGACAATCCGGAACAAATAAAAGATGATCCGGTCAAACAGTTATGGATTTATAATATAAAACCAACCAACTGGAAAGCTGAAACAAATTCATATTATCTGGCTGATGAGGCAACCATCTGGATGCTGCAGGAATTGACAAGAATTAAAGATTTTCTTTCGGCAGCGGTTGCAAAATATATTCCTGAACCAACCGGAATTGTGTTGCAGGATGGTGGAGAATTGCTGGATCAGCCTCTCACCGACATGCCGGAAGAAGTATGGAATGATTTTCAGCTTGAATTTTTATCCTGAAAATGATTTAAATATTTAAATGTATTTCGAACAAAAAATGTAGTTGATGCGGTGTGTTTAGCTCATCGCATCAACTTTTTTATAACACAACTGCCAAATTAATATTTTGGTTGATTGTTTGTAAAACATTACCAAACAATGGCGATAGTAAGCAATTTAAACTAATTTTATTCGCAAAATCAACTTAAGCTTTTTCGCATGTTTTGGTCGAAAAAAAATAACAGGAAAAACCGGATAGTTTCACCAATTGTCAACCGATATGTAAAATTCCGATCGTCAATTTATGGCCGTGTTGTTTTTATTTTCACACTATCTTCTGTATTTCTGTTTGTTTCTTTTGGTGTAGTATTTCGCTCAGTAAACGAAAATTACATGAAATCGGTTATCAGCGAAAACGGCAACAATATTGGGCTTCTTGTTGAAAGTGCGCTTTATAAGGCAATGCTTGAAAATGACCAATCCAGCCTTCAGGAAATCCTTGATCAGATAAATTCAATGTCGGGGATTGACAATGTAAGCATGTATGACAAAGAAAATAACCTTGCATACACTTCTATTTTAAACGAATCGACCAACCACAGCGACCCCGATTGCATCAGTTGCCACGCTGATTTGAATGAAATGTTCTCGCCCGACGAAAAATCATACCGCATTGTTGATGCAAACAGCGAATGTGTGATGAACCCCAAAAACGGAAACGTCAGAAATTTGCTTATTAAGTCGCCCATTTTAAACAACCCGTCATGTTCAACAACCGAATGCCACGCTCACAAACCAAACGAAAAAGTACTTGGTTCGTTAATCATAAAAATGCCTTTGCAGGGGCTTGATAATGCACTCACTGAATCAACCACCGATTATTTTTTGCTGGCTTCGATGCTCACTGCCATTCTCATCCTGTTTCTGATTTTATTCACAAATAAAAAAATAAAGACACCACTGAATGAATTAATTAAAGCCAGCGAGGCAGTTGCCCGGGGTGATATAAGCAAACGCTTACCGGTAAAACATAATCAACTTTCTGATATGCGTTTGGTTTCTGTAGCTTTTAACGAAATGCTCGACAACCTGCAAACCGCCACTTTGGAACTGGAAAACTGGTCGCAGCAACTGGAATATAAAGTTCAAAAAAAGTCGGAAGAACTGGGGCAGGTGCAAAACGAACTGATCAATATCGAACGGATTGCATCACTCGGAAAATTATCCTTGTCGGTAGCCCACGAAATAAACAATCCTCTTTCGGGCATTTTAATCTATTCAAAACTGATTCATAAACAATTGAGCAATCAGAATTTAGATCAGGAGAAAATAAACAACATGCTGAAAAACCTAAAACTGATTGAAAGTGAAACCAAACGTTGCGGAGATATTGTAAAAGGCTTACTTGATTTTTCGAGAAAAGGACAGGATGGCTTTGAGCAAAAACATATAGACGAAATTTTAAGAGAAACCTTCGACTTGCTTGAACATACAATGAAAATTAAAGAAATTCATTTCATTTCAGATTTGTCGGCCAAAAAAGATCTTATTTCATGCAGCCCCAACCAAATTAAACAAACCTGTCTTGCAATTCTTGTAAATGCTACCGAAGCAGTTGGCGAAAACGGAGAAATAACTGTGAGAACTTTAAATCCTGACGAAACCCAAATCAGGGTTGAAATTACTGACAACGGGGTTGGAATTGCTGAAGAAGACATTCCGCACATTTTTGAACCATTTTTTTCGACAAAAACAAAAACCAGCGGAACCGGCCTCGGTTTGTCCATTGTTCACGGGATAATACAAAGTCATAACGGGAAAGTAGAAGTAAAGTCGAAACGTGGGATCGGGACCACTATTTCTATAATTTTACCATTAATTCAGAAATAATATTTTACGACCATGCCAAAAAAAATTTCAATACTGATTGTTGACGACGAAAGCTCAGTCAGGGATTCGCTGTACAACTGGTTTATGGAAGACGGGTATCATGTTGCTGTTGCCGAAGATGCCCGAAAAGCGCTGATGATCCTTGAATCAGAAAGCTTTGATATTGTTCTTTCGGATATTAAAATGCCCGGTATGGACGGGTTACAAATGCTTTCACGAATAAAGGCGATAAAAAAAGATACAATTGTGATTATGATGACTGCATTTGCAACAGTTGATACTGCTGTGCAGGCTTTAAAAGACGGGGCGTTCGATTATGTTACAAAACCTTTCGACCCCGATGATTTGTCGCACCTTATCAGAAATGCAACAAAACAAATTTCGTTGATGGAAGAAAACGAAATACTGAAAGAGAAAGTAGTTTCGCTCGAAAATGTGGAAGATTTAATTGGAGAAAGTGCAGCTATTCAAAATGTTCTGCGCGAGATTGAAAGTGTCGCACAATCAAATGCATCGGTAATAATTACCGGCGAAAGTGGAACGGGTAAAGAGCTTGTTGCCCGTGCAATTCATGCCAATTCGCCGCGTAAATTTTTTCCGCTGGTGAGTGTACATTGTGGTGCTTTGTCAGAAAGTTTACTCGAAAGCGAACTCTTTGGCCACGAAAAAGGCGCTTTTACCGGGGCGATTTACAACCGCAAAGGCAGGTTTGAAATGGCCGACAACGGCACAATTTTCCTCGACGAAATTGCTACAATTTCATCGAAAATGCAGATCGAACTTCTGCGGGTTCTTGAATCGAAAAGTTTTATCCGGGTTGGTGGGAATAAAGAAATAAAATCAGATTTCAGGGTGATTTGCGCAACCAACCGCGACCTGAAAACAATGGTTGAGAATGGCGCTTTCCGCGAAGATTTGTATTACCGGCTGAATGTTGTAAACATAAATGTTCCGCCGCTGCGCGAACGTGTTGACGATATTCCGCTGCTGGCCGAATATTTCATAAAAAAATACTGCACAACAATGAACCGGCCGGTAATGACAATTGAACCGGCTGCCTTAAAACGCCTCGAACAATTTCCTTTCCCCGGAAATATACGCGAACTGGAAAATATGATTGAGCGCGCGATAGTTGTTGGAAATGGCAAAAAAATTACATTGAAAGATTTACCAATCGGAAAAACTGATTTAACTCCGGCATTTGAAAGCCTTGGCGATATTGAAAAAACCCATGTTTTGCAAATTCTTAATAAATACGACTGGAATATTTCTGCAACTGCAAAAGCATTGCAAATTGACCGCGTTACCCTTTACAACAAAATCAAAAAATACAATTTGAAGCAATCGAATTAAGCACATTGAAAATTGAATCAGATAATTTATTACTTCAATAAGCTAATTTTATGGTAATAGCTAATTGCGACCACAGATTTCTCAGATGAACACAGATGCTTTAAAAAGATATTAATCTGTGAAAATCTGTGCAATCTGTGGTTAAATTTCAAACTAATTGGTGAATGAAACCGGAAAAAATCAAAATCATTTCTTTTGGCTATTTTGAGAAAAAATATCTCGAGGAAATTAAGTCTGATATTGAACACGAATTTTCAATTCCGGTTATACTTCGTGAAGGACATTTGGATTTAAGTGATTTTTACGACCCGGCCCGAAAACAATATGATGCAAATAAATTATTAAAGGAAATTGAAGCCAAATTTGCGCCCGAACGCAAAAAAACACTCGGAATATTTAATGTTGATCTTTTTATCCCCATTTTAACTTTTATTTATGGCCAGGCATTTTTAAACGGGCGCTGCGGGATTGCATCGGCCTACCGCCTGACAAACGAACGGTACGGACTAAAACCCGATGAAAAAGTTTTTACAGACCGCCTGCGCAAAGAAATTATTCACGAGTTGGGCCACACATTTGGTTTGTACCATTGCCAGAACCCGGTTTGTGTGATGCGCTCAAGCACATATGTTGAAGACATTGACCAGAAAGGGTGGCAGTTTTGTGGGAAATGCAGGAAGGAACTGAGTGTAAACAGAAATATCCCGTAACCCCTAAATTCTTGTGAATAATAATTCGAAATAGGAATTTAAATACAGTTTAGCGAACTTCTTTTGTGAGAAATTACTGCCCAGAATAAACTCAATATTTGTTATTTTTACAATTCACTTTTTCAAAATTAAACTTATGCATAAACTGTTACTACCGATTTTTGTGTTTATCTCATTTATTAGCCTGGGATTAAATACTGAAAAAAATCCCAGCCAACTTTCAAAAAAATCAACCGAAGCAACTTTTTACCTCACCAAACCTGATAAATCAGTCTTATTCGAAAAACAAAAAACGGGAATTGCTGAATCTACAGAAACAAACCTGCCAACCATTGATATAAATACCGGTAAAACTTTTCAGGAAATGGACGGGTTTGGGTTTACGCTTACCGGTGGCAGCGCTTTTCATATCAATAAAATGTCGAAAGAAAAAAGACAGCAACTTTTAACTGAGCTTTTTGCTTTCGACAAGGAAAATATCGGGATTAGCTATTTAAGAATCAGTTTGGGCGCTTCTGATTTGGATGCCGAAGTGTTTTCATACAACGATTTGCCCGATGGTGAAACCGATTTCAAAATGGAGAAGTTTTCACTTGCACCCGATAAAAAATTCCTGATCCCGGTTTTACAGGAAATACTTGCAATCAATCCCAAAATCAAAATACTTGCATCGCCGTGGTCGCCACCAACCTGGATGAAAACCAACAACGCAACAAAAGGCGGAAGTTTAAAGCCTGAATTTTACGATGCTTACGCACTCTATTTTGTAAAATATGTACAGGAAATGCAAAAAGAAGGGATAACAATTGATGCAATTACTGTGCAAAACGAACCGCTGCACCCGGGAAATAACCCGAGTTTGCTGATGCCTGCTGTTGAACAGGCCGATTTTATAAAACGCAGTCTGGGACCGGCTTTTAAAGCTGCGGGAATCAATACGAAAATCATTATTTACGACCACAACGCCGACAAGCCCGAATACCCCATTACAGTTTTAAACGACCCGGAAGCAAAAAAATATATCGATGGTTCGGCTTTTCATTTATATGGCGGGGTAATCGAAAATGTGAGCAAAGTACACGAAGCACACCCCGACAAAAACCTCTATTTTACCGAACAGTGGATTGGTGCGCCCGGCGATTTTGGAGGCGATTTACGTTGGCACACAAAAAACCTGATAATCGGTGCTTCGCGAAACTGGTGCAAAACTGTTCTGGAATGGAACCTCGCTGCCGACCCGCAACAAGAACCACACACGCCCGGAGGTTGTACACAGTGTTTGGGGGCAGTCACAATTGATGGCGACGCGGTTACCCGCAACCCGGCATATTATATTGTTGCACATGCATCGAAATTTGTCCGCCCGGGATCGGTGCGAATTGATTCAAATATCCCGGCAGGTTTGCCAAACGTGGCTTTTAAAACTCCGGAAGGAAAAATTGCAGTTATTGTTTTGAATGATTCAGAAGCTGAACAGAAATTTAATTTGAAAGTGGGCGATAAATTATTTGAAACCTATCTTTCCGGGGGTTCTGTCGGAACTTTTATCTTGTAGTTTACTTCAGAAAACTTTCAGACTGGTTTAACGGACTACTTCAGGGTAATTTCAGGCAATATTTTACCGAGCAGAAGATTTACACATTCTTCAACACTTTTGTTTGAAGTGTCGATGGATAAAACTGCATTTTGCGGTATTTCAAACGGGGCACTGATTCCTGTGAAGTTTTTAATTTCCCCGGCCCTCGCTTTTTGGTACAAACCTTTCACATCGCGGGTTTCGCATACTTCAAGCGGTGTACTCATAAAAATTTCAAGAAAATCGTTTTCGCCAACTATTTCGCGAACAAGGTTTCTGATATCCTCGGTGGGGCTCACAAATGCACAAATACAAATGACACCTGAGTTCAGTAATAGCTTTGCAACTTCGGCAATGCGGCGTACATTTTCCATTCGGTCTTCGGGAGAAAAGCCTAAATTATTGTTGATCCCTGAACGTATATTGTCGCCGTCAAGTATTTGAGTTACAAAGCCATCTTCATACAGATTTTTTTCGAGCGCCATCGCCAGCGTTGTTTTTCCTGAACCCGAAAGACCTGTAAACCATATTACTTTCGATTTTTGGTTCAGCAGTTTTTCCTTTTCAATTCGCGAAACCAGCTGGTCAGAAACCGGAGTAATATTTAATTTTTCTTTTGTCATTTTCAACTTATTGTTCACACGACAACAAACCATGGGTTTAACAGGTTTTGTTTGTTGTATATTAAAGGTTCATTATTTTCGAACTGATTAACTTTTTTCCCTGCATATTTTGCGATCGCATGTCCGGCTGCAGTGTCCCATTCCATAGTAGGCCCGAGCCGGGGATAAATATCAGCATTTCCTTCGGCAACCATACAAAGTTTTAACGAACTGCCTTTTGATACCATTTCAATTGCTTTTCCTTTTGTATCAATCGAACTGATAAAATCTTCGGTTTCACGGTTCATGTGTGATTTGCTGCCAACAATTACAAATTTTTCTTTTTCCGAAGAAACCGGAAGTTTTTCAATTTCATTCAACAAATTATTCTCCAGGCCAACTTGCGCCTTAAACGATCCCTTTTGGTCAGCCCAATATAAAACTTTTGTGACCGGCACATAAACAACGCCCGCAATTGGCGAATTACCTTCAATAAGCGCAATATTTACAGTGAATTCGTTGTTTCGTTTTATAAATTCTTTTGTCCCGTCAAGCGGATCGACAAGCCAAAAAAGCTCCCAGTTTTTCCTTTCTTCAAAAGAAATTGTTTTCCCTTCTTCGCTTAAAACCGGAATATTTGTAGGAACTAAATGTTCAGCAATAACTTTGTGGGCCCGTTTGTCGGCCAGGGTTAAAGGAGAATTATCTGTTTTAAACTCAATTTCGAAACCGGAATTGTAATAAACGTCAAGTATTTCATTTCCGGCTTGAACTGCGGCTTCAATTGCTGTTTTTGTCAGAGGGGAAATATTATTCTCAGGTACCATCAGTTTTATTTGTATTGATAAAAATTTGCTTCTGCAAGTTATTGCAGAATGTTTTACACGGTTACAAACTGGGCAATATTTCTGTTGATTTCGATCCGGTTTAACAGCGAACGTACAATTTTACTGTAAAGCTGGTCTTTTAAAACAAGGTCTTCTACGTCAGCATCAATGTTTGGGTTGTCATTAATTTCAATAACATAAACCTCTCCGTTTATCATTTTCAGGTCAACGCCGTAAAGTCCGTCTCCAATAAGAGCAGCCGCTTTAAGCGCAGTTTTTACAACAATCTCAGGAACATTTTCAATTGCAACTGTTTCAGAATCTCCGCCTTTGTATTTGCTTTCACTTTTCCAGTTGTAAATTTGCCAGTGATTTTTGGCCATAAAATATTTACAGGCAAAAAGTGGTGTTTGGTCGAGTACGCCAATCCGCCAGTCGTATTCTGATGGCATAAATTCCTGCGCAATAATCAAATCGGATCCAAGAAATAACTTCTTTAATGCTTCATCCAGTTGGTCAATATTATCAACTTTTTCAACGCCAATTGAAAATGCACTGTCAGGTTGTTTTAGAACAAGCGGAAATTTGAGGTTCAGATTTTGTGATTTTCTGTAGCTGAACTTCGATAAAACCAGCGTAGCCGGGGTTTTTATTTTGTTTTGCTTCAACCTTTCGTTTTGAAAAATTTTATTTGAACAACGCAGTATCGACCACGGATCATCAAGAACAACCAAACCTTCGGCATAAGCTGTTCGCGAGAATTGGTAAGTGTGGTCGTTCACACTTGTGGTTTCCCTTATAAACAAGGCATCAAATTCAGAAAGTTGACTAAAATCTTCTTTTGTTATAAATTCAGTATAGAACCCTTCTTTTTCGGCGGCTTTTTTAAAGTTTTGGAGCGCTTCTGGACACGAAGGCGGGTTTTTTTCTTTGGGATTTACCAAAATAGCCAAATCATATTTATAGTTTTTAAAGCGCGGACGGCTGAATCGTTTCTTCGAGAAATAATCGCGCGCAAATTCCTGAACTTTCTCAAGATCATCGGGGTTTACTTTTTTCAGGCTCAAAGGGGTAACTTTCTGGATCATCCACTTTTCCGACTTCACAAAGTCGATTTGCAGCAATGGCGCTTCAAACAAATGGTAAAGCTTTTGTGCCAGTTGTCTGAATTTAGGATTTACTGATTTACTGAAATAAACAAAAATACTGACCTTGTTTTCTTTTACCAATTTAAATGCATTTTGAATATCGTCATCGATATAACCTGAAAGCGACCGGATTAACGACAAGCTGCTAAAATCGCGAAGTGTTGTAACATTTGGTATTACACGGTGGTCGCGGGCTGAAGCAAGCAACGACACATAATAACCCATTTTTTGGTATTGATAGGAGTTGGCAAGATTAAAAATGCGGACATTCTTTAACGACTGAAACTCTGATTCAGTAATATAACCTCTTGACGAAACTACTTTTACCCCTTCAATCTGCAGGTTCCAGTTTTTTGGGTTTTTTACAATAATTATGTTTGAAAGGCTTTGTTTTTCGGAGTTTTCATCAATTTGCAACGCCATTCTGATTCCATTTTCACCAATGGTATAATAATCAGGCAACTCCTCGATAAATTTGAATCCGGCATTTTCATAAAACTTTACCACTTTCAAATCAGTTTTTCGCACTTCGAGCGTAATACGTCCGATTTTACCTGATTTAGCAAGATTCACAGCATATTCCAGCAGTTGTTTTCCAACTCCCTGCCCTTGCATTTCGGGCAAAACAGCAATTGAAAAAATGCGAAGCGTTTTTGCATACAAATACAGAATTGCCGAACCAACAGGTCTCTTCTCTTTCCCGTCGCCACTTTCGGCAATTACTACTTTTTGAAAAGGGCTGGATATACTGTACCGGATTGCCCGGCGGTTACTCTGCTGAAATTTTGGAAAGCAAGTGGTTTCAAGTTTTTCGAGAAAATCAAGATCCCTTAGTATTGATTTTCGTATGGTTGTTTTCACTATTTATTTAACTATTTCATATGATTATAATTGTTTGTTTTTAGGAATCAATTGGAACTCGCAAGTAATCATTCTCGCCTATATGAATGTTTTAAACGCTCGTTTCATGACTTTAAAAAAACGGTTAAAATTAAGCTATTTTTTGTTCTAATTGAGCCCGTAAATTAAAAAGACTTTTTCCCCTTGTTTTTTTACGAAATAAAAAATGGTGTTCACAAAATTGCAAACACCATTGAAACAAAGTAGAAAAATTTAATATCAATTATCTTCGAAAAGCTATAACTTTTATACCCACTCTTCCGACAAAACCGTTCCTTTTATCCCAATAACCACTTCTTTCACAGGCACTTTTCTCGAAGCAGAATGGGTTGCCATTTGAACTAATTGAGACAACCCGCCACAACAGGGAACTTCCATAATCACCACTGTAATTGTATTTACACGGGCTTCATCAATTAGGCGGGTCAATTTCTGAATGTAAATATCTTTACCCTGATCGAGTTTTGGGCAGGCAATTACCATTTTCCGGCCTTTAATAAAATCGGCATGGAAATTTCCGTAAGCAAATGCTGCACAATCAGCAGCCACAAGCAAATCAGCCCCATTAAAATATGATGCTGCCGGGTTGATCAGATGCATCTGAACCGGCCACTGAGTTAATTCAGATTGTACTTCACCAACCGGAGCGGCCATTTTTATACCGGCAACATTGAATGATTGCGGGGCCGAACCGGCACAACCACAACCAGCCCCGGCTGCTTCATGTCTATGTTCTTTTTCGCCATGTAACAATTCATGTACTTCGCTGATTTTAAATGGCACCGACTCACGATTTGCCTTAATATATGTGAGTGCCTGGTTTAAAAATCCGGTTTCGCCATGTTCCTGCAAATGTTTCAGGTGTGCAAATACTGTGGCTTTCCCGCTTTTTATCATTTGTGCAATAACAGTAATTTCGTCATAATCATCAGCTTCCCGCTTTTCGATTGTAATTGCACCTTGCGGACAATGCCCTAAACATGCACCCAATCCATCGCACATTAACTCGCTGATAAGTCGTGCTTTTCCATCAATTATTTGCAATGCCCCTTCGTGACAATTTGGTACACAGTCGCCACAACCATTACAAAGCTCCTCATCTATTTTTACAATTTCGCGTATCATTTTATCTATTTTTATCAAAACAAAAGTAAGAACTGGACGTTCCAATCATTGTATCAATTGTTACAAATCGATAAAAATGATAAATTATCAGCTTTTAGCGCAGTGCCCTATTTTTAAGGGAATAAACGAAAAAGAAACAGAGTTTCTGTTTAGTAACATCCATTTTCAAATAAAAAAATATTCAAAAGACGATATAGTAGTAGTTGCAGGGGAAACAGTCATAAACCTTTTAATTATAATTTCGGGAAGTGTTAGAGGCGAAATGATTGATTATTCGGGCAAAATCATAAAAATTGAAGATATAGAAGCACCAAAACCACTGGCAACAGCTTTTTTATTTGGTCAGCAAAATAAATATCCGGTTACTGTTACCTCAAATAACGATGCAGGAATATTAACAATACCTGTTACTGAATTTCTGAAAATGTTACAATTGAATACCCAAATTCTCAGAAACTATTTGAACAGTATATCATCACGTGCACAGTTTCTTTCGCAAAAACTTAATTTCTTGAGTTTTAAAACCATAAAAGGAAAAGTTGCCCATTACCTCTTGCAGCAGGCCGGTGAAAAATTTCATTCTATAGAACTAAAAAATACACAACAGCAACTGGCCGATTTATTTGGAGTTACCCGTCCTTCGCTTGCCCGGGTGTTTGGAGAAATGCAAAAAGATGGCACAATCATCATAAAAAATAAAACAGTTTCGCTGCTTGATAAAAAAGCACTTAACCAATTGATAAAAAATGAATAATAAAGGACTTATCTACTATAAAATTTTCAGGGGATTTGAAGACGTTGTGGCTTTTACAAGTACGAAACAAACTTTTGAAACAAAAAATCCAAGATTTACAGGCGACTCGACTGATATTTTTGAGCAAAACCGTATTCTGCTGGCAGAAAAACTGATGATTAAACCCGATCAACTTGTATTTCCGAGACAAACACATACAAATTGTGTGGTTGAAGTTTCAGAAATTCCGGAAAACGAAATAAAAGAAACTGATGCATTGGTAACCAATAAATCAGGGATTTGCCTCTGTGTGCAAACTGCTGATTGTGTGCCGATCCTTTTGTTTGATCCTGTTGAAAATGTTATTGCCGCAGTGCATGCCGGCTGGCGCGGAACGGTTAAGAAAATAGCCGAAAATACAGTTCAGGGAATGAAACAGAATTATGGCTCATTGCCTGAAAACATTATTGCAGCGATTGGCCCTTCCATCAGCCCCGAAATATATGAGGTTGGAAATGAAGTTGTGGAAGAAGTGCTGCGTTCAATACCAAACGCTGAAATATCGCTACATAAAAACAGTTCAGATAAATTCCACCTAAACCTGTGGGAAGCAAACAGGCAAGTGTTGCTCCAAAACGGTCTTCAAACTAAAAATATTGAAATACTTGGCGAATGTTCTTTTTCCGAATCAGAAAAATACTATTCGGCCCGCAAGGAAGGAGTAGAAACCGGAAGGATGGTTTCGGGAATAATGCTGATGAAGTGAAATCTATTTTTTTAATCTGAAGATCCTTTGTACGCTAACACTCACTTCACGTCAACTTGCATAATCTTAAACGAAGGTTTTCTTATCCATTTTAGCGAAACTTATACGAGATCATTTGAAAAGCTTTAAACTAATCAAATTTATACTTATTGTACAAGAATTTTATCTTAAGCATATTATACAACAGATCAATCATTTGTGATTGTTATTCGTAATTATCTTATCAAGAAAAGCCATATTATTAAAAATTAAAATTTGCTATTTAATATTTTTTAACTTTATTTACACCATGGATGTGTGTACGAACAACACTTAATAAAAAGGACCAATAATCAGATTCAATTTTTTTGCCCTTTAAGATTTGTTTTTGACAAGCCATTTTATTTTAACTAATAACTAAATTTTTACTTATGAGGCACAGCGTACTGTACTACTTCATTGCATTGATGAAGTTACTAAAACTGAACCAATTACTTTGGGCAGGTTTTATGTTTTTGTTTTTGTTATCCGCCCAGCTTTATGCGGTTGAACCCCCTTCTGCAGATTATGGAACGATGGATCAATCGAAAAAAGTTACCGGTAAAATTATTGACAAAGATGGAGCTCCGCTACCGGGAGCAACAATCACAGTTTTGGGAACAACCCGTGGGGTTATAACCGACAACGATGGTAGTTTTACTATTGATGCAGCACCCAGTGACAAACTTGTTTTTTCTTTTATTGGGATGGAAAGTCAAATTATCGATGTCGATAATAAAACATCCATTTCAATTACACTTTTGGAAAAAACCGAAGAACTTGCAGACGTTACAGTAGTAGCTTTTGCCAAGCAGAAAAAGGAGAGCGTTTTGGCTTCTATAGAAACAGTTCGGCCTGAAGATCTGCGCGTGCCTGCAAGTAACCTAACTACAGCTTTGGCGGGTCGTATGTCGGGTGTTATTTCGTACCAACGAAGCGGTGAGCCAGGACAGGACAACGCCCAATTCTTTATTCGTGGAGTAACCACTTTCGGTTATAAACAGGACCCGTTAATTTTGATTGACGGTATTGAACTTTCGACAACGGATCTAAGCCGCCTTCATCCTGATGATATTGCCTCATTCTCAATAATGAAAGATGCAACAGCAACAGCACTTTACGGTGCACGTGGAGCAAACGGTGTAATTTATGTTACTACCAAAGAAGGAAAAGAAGGAAAAGCGAAAGTGAGTGTAAGGTTTGAAAACTCTTGGTCACAGGCCACACAGGACATAGATTTTGCCGACCCCATTACCTATATGCAATTGCACAACGAAGCAGTAAGGACAAGGGATCCACTGGGATTCCTGCCATATTCGCAAAGCAAAATTGATAATACAATTGCCGGAAAAAACAAAAA
This sequence comes from Draconibacterium sp., assembly GCA_035391305.1. Lineage (GTDB taxonomy): Bacteria > Bacteroidota > Bacteroidia > Bacteroidales > Prolixibacteraceae > Draconibacterium. Next base: position 8,850 of record DAOPKR010000021.1, on the reverse strand, counting down.
TGTGTATCCGCAAACCAACTGGCAGGACGAGTTGCTGCGTAACAGCACCACAAACCAACGTTTGAATTTAAACATGTCAGGTGGTGGTAAAGTAGCGCGCTATTATATTGCAGGTGGTGTAACAAAAGATAATGGGATTTTAAATGTTGATGATGCCAACGATTTTAGCAGTAATATCAACTTAAAACGATATTTAATCCGTTCTAATATCAACATTAATGTTACAAATTCGACCGAAGCCGTTGTTCGTGTTCACGGAACTTTTGATGACTACCGCGGACCGTTGCAGGGAGGGGAAAAAATGTACACTGCCATAATGCGCTCAAATCCTGTTTTATTCCCTGCCGTTTACGATCCTGATGCAAAACACATGGGAACACAGCACACCTTGTTTGGCAATTACGGAAATGCAAACTTTATTAATCCATACGCCGAATTGGTAAAAGGATACAAAGAATACAGCCAGTCGTTAATGCTGGCACAATTCGAAGTGAAACAAGATTTGGCAGCAATTACCGAAGGTCTGAGATTCAGGATTTTGGGAAACACAACGCGGAATGCTTATTTCGATGTGAAACGTTCATATAATCCTTTCTATTACAATATATCAAGCTACGATCCACGCACAGATGTTTATAAACTTGAGGTGTTGAACTCCAACGAAGGTCGCACTTCGTTGGACTATCAGGAAGGTGCAAAAAGTGTTTCCTCCACTTTTTATAGTGAAGCCGCTTTAACATATGATACTGAAATTAAAGAAAAGCATGGCATAAGTGGGCTTCTTGTTGGAATTATGCGCCAATCATTATCGGGTAACGAAGGAACTTTACAGGCATCTCTTCCAAGCAGAAACCTTGGATTATCGGGCCGTTTTACTTATTCGTATGATTCTCGGTATTTCGGCGAATTTAACTTTGGATATAACGGAACAGAACGATTTTCAGAAAAAGAACGATTTGGATTTTTCCCGTCGGCAGGTTTGGCATGGTTTGTATCCAACGAAAGCTTTTTTGGCCCTGCAAAACAAACCATTTCGAAACTGAAATTAAAAGCTACTTACGGTTTAGTGGGTAACGACCAAATTGGAAATGCAAATGACAGGTTTTTCTATTTGTCAAATGTAAATTTAAATAACGGAGACAAAAGTTACAAATGGGGAACAGATGGATACTATAATGTAAATGGTGTTTCCATTTCCCGTTATGCCAACGATCAGATAACCTGGGAAACAGCAAAAAAAGCTAATCTTGGTATTGAATTGAGCCTTTGGGAAAAAATAGATATTGTAGCCGATTTATTCAGTGAATACAGAACCAACATTCTAATGGATCGTTTGGCTTTCTCAACTTTTGGGTTACAGGCAGATACAAAGGCAAACGTTGGCGAAGCATCAAGTCGTGGTGTTGATATATCTGTTGATTACAGCGAAAGTTTCAAAAACGGGGTTTGGGTAACTGCCCGTGGAAACTTTACCTATGCAAAAGGTCAATTCGAGAAAGTAGAAGAATCTGATTTCAGCGCAACTCCCTGGCTTTCGAAAGTTGGAAGACCAATTACACAGCAATGGGGTTATATTGCAGAACGACTTTTTGTTGACGATATGGAGGTACTAAACTCTCCAACGCAAAATTTTAGTGGGGGCATTGTACGTGGTGGAGATATAAAATATCGTGACATTAACGGCGATGATAAAATTACTTCACTTGACCGTGTTCCAATAGGATATCCCACTACTCCTGAAATCATTTACGGTTTTGGAGCATCAAGTGGGTACAAAGGTTTTGATCTTTCATTATTCTTTCAGGGGTCAGCCCATTCATCATTCTGGATTGACGCAAATGCTACTGCTCCTTTCGTTGATCACAGCTATGGCAACACATTGGACGATGATCCTTTCAGAAATTACCAAAAAACCAATGCACTCTTGCAAGCTTATGCAGATAGCTACTGGTCGGAAACAAACCGTGATATTTACGCGTTATGGCCTCGTTTATCGGATACTAAAGAGCCAAACAATAACGAGCGCAGTACCTGGTTTATGCAAAATGGGGCATTTTTAAGGTTAAAATCAGTTGAATTTGGTTATTCATTGTCAGAACGAGTCTTTAAACGGATGGGGTTGGAACAAGCACGCTTTTATGTGAGCGGCACGAATTTATTGATGTTCAGCAAATTCAAACTTTGGGATGCTGAAATGGGAGGAAATGGACTTGGTTATCCGGTTCAACGTGTAATGAATCTTGGCCTTCAGGTTTCGTTCTAACTTTTAAAAGAATTACGATATGAAAAATATGAAATTTATAATAGTGGCACTTGTACTAATTTTAAGTGCCGGCAGTTGCAAATATTTAGATGTTGTACCCGATAGTGTCGCCACCATTGACGATGCTTTTGTTGACCGCAATTCGGCTGAGAAGTTTTTAGCAACTTGTTACAATTATCTGCCAAATTTTGGCGACCCATGGGTAAATCCGGGAATTGGCGCTGGCGATGAGGTATGGTTTAATGAAGAAATTGTAGGAAGTGATTTCAATTCAGCATTGATTGCCCGTGGTCTACAAAACGAAACTGAACCTCATTTGAATTTCTGGGATGGACGGCAACGTGGGAAAAGCTTATATCAGGGAATAAGAGATTGCAATATTTTCCTTGAGGAAATCGATAATGCATCCGACTTGGAACCTGCCGAGAAAAAAAGATGGGTGGCTGAAGTAAAATTCCTGAAAGCCTACTATCATTTTTGGTTATTCAAATCTTATGGTCCAATCCCGATTATTCGCGAGAATTTACCTATTTACACAAATACTGAAGATGTAAAAGTATATCGCGAACCGGTTGATGATGTAGTAAATTATATTGTTGAATTGATAGACGAAGCAGCTGTTGATCTTCCACCTCTTCTTTTTTCAGACGCATTAGAGTATGGTAGGATTACATTGCCGGTTGCTCTGGCCATAAAAGCACGTGTTTTGGTAACTGCCGCCAGTCCTTTGTTCAATGGTAACCCTGATTTTGCATCCATTATTGATAACCGTGGAACAAAATTGTTCAATGAAACCTACGATCCCAACAAATGGGAACTTGCAGCAAAAGCAGCAAAAGAAGCAATTGAAGCGGCACATTATGCCAATCATGCTTTGCTGAACAACTATAAAACCAGAACAGATATTTCTCCGGCCTTGGAAAGAGAATCTATTATCCGTTCAATTGTTACAGAAAGAAATGGCCCCGAAGTAATTTGGGGAGCAACAAATTTCCCGTTTTCTCAAACCTACCAACGAATGGCAATACCGCTTTTAATACAAGTTACCTCGTCAAATCCGGTAAGCCAATTCTATGCTCCTACCCTTCGAATGGCAGAACTATTTTATACCAAGAACGGAGTTCCAATCGAAGAAGATAAAGACTTCGATTACGAGAACAGGTATAAATTGCGTACAGCTAAAACAGAAGAAAGCGATTATGTTCGTTCAGGCGAACAAACTGCAATTCTACATTTCGATCGCGAAGCCAGGTTTTATGCCAGCGTCGCATTCGACCGCGGAACATACTTTCTGGATCCTACATATTATTATGTGCAGACTCGAAACGGAGAATTGGCAACAAAAAGAAACAGAGGAGAATTTTCGGCAACTGGTTATTTCATGAAGAAACTCATCAATCCGCAAACTGCCCTCAATGCAAATACAATTGTTCCTTATTATGAATTCCCGTTCCCCATTATCCGGTTAGGCGACCTTTACTTGCTTTATGCTGAAGCACTTAACGAAGTAAAACAAGTACCTGATGCCGAAGTTTATGAATACATAGACTTGATTCGTGAAAGAGCAGGATTACCAGGAGTTGTTGAAAGTTGGGCATTGCATTCAAGCAATTCCAGTAAACCCAAATCAAAAGATGGAATGAGGGAAATTATCAAGCAAGAAAGGCTTATAGAATTGGCATTTGAAGGACAGCGCTTTTGGGATCTGCGCCGCTGGAAAGATGCCCAAAAATATATGAACAAGCCAATTAAAGGATGGGATATCAATGGGAGAGGAATTGGCTTCTATAATGTTACAACTGTATTCCCAGGACCTGGAGATCCAATTGTACCATACGAGTTTAAAGATTATCTCTGGCCGATTCGGGAAGAAGAGATAATTAAAAACCCGAACTTATTGCAAAATCCTGGTTGGTAATAAAGGATTATCATAATGAATAATTTAATTAAAATGAAAAAAATAATTTATCTATTAACAATTGTTGGATCACTCACAATTATTGGTGGGTGCCAAGAAGACATAAGGGAACCTCTGTTCAAGGATGCTTCAGCTCCTGGACCAGTAAGCTTGCCCCAAGTAACCAATTTACCAGGAGCAGCTATAATTGAATATACTTTACCAAGTGACCAAGATTTGCTATATGTGAAAGCAGAATACATGCTCGCAAATGGTAAAATGGCGGAAACAAAAAGTTCTGCATACTTAAATACTGTTCGTGTTGAAGGATTTGGAGACTCCAGCGAGAAAACAGTTACCCTTTATGCTGTCGATCACAGCGAAAATAAATCGGCGCCGTTAACAGTAAAAGTAAACCCGCTACTTCCCGATGTTACCGTGGTATCATCAACCATTGAAATGATACCGGATTTTGGAGGTGTGCAATATCGTTGGAAAAACGAAAACAATGCATCTTTGGCTTTCACTATTTTAGCGACAGACTCAACAGGTATCTTATCTGAAGTGGAAACTGTCTACTCCGGAGTTACCGATGGCGAATTTACAGTACGCGGTTTCGACCCTGAGGAAACCGAATTTGGGATTGTGGTACGTGATCGTTGGGACAACTTTTCGGATACGTCGAAAATTATTGTTACACCACTTTATGAGGAAAAACTCGATAAATCAATATTCGAAAATTACAAATTGGACAATGATAATGATTGGAACGCCTGGGAAGGCCGTTACGAGTACGCTTTTGATGATAATGTACAAACTTTCAACCACACATTAGCTGGTACGGGCTGGCCACAATATATGACAGTAGATTTAGGTGTGGTAGCACGTTTGAGCCGGGTTGTTATTGTCCAACGCCAAAACCAGTTTTATGGCCATGGTAATCCGCGTCTATTGGATATCTGGGGCTCGAAAGAAGCTCCGGCACAGGATGGCAGTTTAGAAAACTGGTACCCACTGAGAGTTGCCGGACCACCAACAAATAATGGTTGTGTAGCACGACGCCCAACTTTGGAAGGTGGCACTGCTGCTGAAGATCAGGAACATTTTGAGAAAGGTGATGAATATTCGTTCACCCTTGAAGATCCAGAAGTAAGGTACATAAGGTTTGTTGTAAACGAAACCTGGGGCTTAACCGGATTCTCCCACTTTGCTGAAATAACCTTTTACGGGCAAGTAATTAATTGAAATTAAATTGTAAAAAATGAAAAAATTATCAATATTGTTTACGCTTATTTTTGGTGTAGCTTTCTTTTTCAATGCATGCCAGGATATGGAAGATATTCACAGCGAATATTTACGCGACGGAAATATTATATATGCACCGAAACCATTAACTATTGAAACATTCGCGGGACACAACCGGATTGCATTAAAGTATTACCTGATAAATGCGGTAAATATCAATAAATGCGTTATTGAATGGGAAGATGGTGCAAGTTCTAAAACTTTCGACATCACACCATCAGTTCCTTTAGATTCGATTGATTTTATTTTAACCGACATGGAAGAGAAATCTTACATATTTAAAATTCATACAATCGATAAATTTGGAAACCGTTCAATTAAAGAACAAATTACAGGATCGTCTTATGCAGCAAAATATCAGTCTGGTTTAACAAACCGTTCTCTGGTTAGTGTTGAGGGCGGCGGTACAACTGACTCTCTTATTGTTACCTGGGGAACTGCTCCAAACGGTAATACAGGAGTTGAAGTAATGTACAAAAATGGTGCTGGAGAAATGGTATCCAAAATAGTAAGTCCTGAGGATGACATTACAATAATTAAAGATTGGGAATCTGAAAGCGAGATGAGTTACAAATCTTTTTTCATCCCTGAAGAAACTGCAATCGATACATTTGTAGTTGATCCAAGCTCTGTTACTTTACCAACATTTATTGAGTTTAAAGGTGAAAAAATCGATAAAACGAATTGGGAAATAGTTGACTTCTCGACCGAAGAACCCGGTGAAGGCGCTCCAAACGGACTTGCATCAGCAGCAATCGACAATGATTTAGGCACATTCTGGCATACACAGTGGGACGGCGCAAGTCCGGGCTACCCGCACTTTTTTACAGTTGATATGAAAGATGTTGTTAAAATCAACAAAATTGAAACTTTCAGAAGATCGGGCGACAACAGGGGGCAAACACGATTCGAAATTCAAACAAGTCTCGATGGCGTTAATTATACAAGTCAGGGATCGTTTGATTACGACCCAAACAGTGCAAGTCAAACCTACCAGTTTAGCAATTTGCCTATGGCTCGTTATATTAAATACACTGCAACTGCCGGACCGAATTTCTTTGCATTCCTTGCTGAATTGGATGTTTATGGTCAAACTGCTTCCAAACTCGACCGTTCGGAGTGGGAAGTTGTTGATTTTTCAACTGAAGAACCTGGAGAAGGAGCACCAAACGGCTTGGTAACGGCTGCACTTGATGGTGATTTGGGTACATTCTGGCATACGCAATGGGATGGTGCAAGTCCTGGTTATCCTCATTTCTTTACTGTTGACATGAAAAAAACAGTTAAAATTCTGGCTGTTGATTGCTCAAGGAGACAGGGAGATGCAAGAGGACAAACCAAATTCAAAATTTACACAAGTAACGATGGTGTAAATTTCGATGATCAGGGTACTTTTAATTTTAATCCGAATATCAACGATGTTCAAATGTTTCCGTTGGCATTTTTGCCTGATGCGAGATATGTTAAATATGAAGCAATTGAAGGTCCAAACTTCTTTGCATTTTTAGCCGAATTCAATGTTTACGGCTCTGTAAATCAATAATATAAACTAAAATCACTTATAAAGAAAACCCGTTAAAAAATGACGGGTTTTCTTTTTGATTTCCACACCTTAAAAAAAATGCCTGATTTTAATGTTATACAAGTTTTGGCTAAACACCTGTTCTTTATTCTGATTATTGGGGTTAATCTTAATGGTACATTATCAGCTCAAAGCATCAGCAGTTTTTCAACCGATTTGCCTTTGCTGATTATCGATACAAACGGAAAACCTATTTACAACGAACCAAAAACAACAGGGAAATTGAAAATTGTTTCGAATTCTGAAGGGTTAAATCATTTTACCGATCCTGCAAACGATTTCGATGGAACAATTGGGATTGAACTTCGGGGAAGCAGTTCTCAAGGTTACCCGCAAAAACCCTATTTATTTGAAACACGGAACAGCGATGGAACAAATTTGAATGTTTCGATTTTGGGACTGCCCGAAGAAAACGACTGGGTACTGCTTTCAAATTACAACGACAAATCGTTTATGAGGAATATACTTGGTTACCAGCTTTTCGAACGGCTTGGCCATTATGCGCCCCGTGCAAAACTTGTTGATGTTATTCTAAATAATGAATACCAGGGAATTTATATTCTAACGGAAAAAATAAAACGTGACAAAAATCGGGTTGACATCGCAAATTTAAAGGAAGAAGATATTGAAGGTGAAGAATTAACTGGTGGATATATTTTTAAAATCGACTACTGGAACAACAACGACAGCTGGGAATCGCCCTACCATCCAATCAATCATTCTGATTTAAATGTCCATTTTGTTTTTCATGATCCCGATTGGGACGAACTTGTATATCAGCAAAAAAATTATCTCGAAAATTATGTAACCTCTTTTGAAACAGCTTTGTATAGTTCAAATTTCACAGATGAGACACAAGGTTACCCTAACTTTATTGATGTAAACAGTTTTATCGATTACTTTCTGGTTAGCGAAGTTTCGCGAAACAACGATGGTTTTAAAAAAAGCCGCTATTTTCATAAAGATAAAAACGGGAAAATAATGGCAGGTCCTGTCTGGGATTTCGATTGGGCCTGGAAAAATATTAACGAATGCTACATTTTTAAAGCAACCGACGGATCGGGCTGGGCATACAAAATAAATGATTGTCACCCGGATTTGAATTCGCCGGGCTGGATGATCCGGCTGTTTTATGACGAAAAATTTAAAAACGAAGTAAACTGTCGCTATTTTGATTTACGAACAAATATTATGAGCGATGAAACTGTTTTTGGAATGATTGACTCATTGTACAACGAAGTTAAAAATGCCCAGATTAAGCATTTCCAGAAATGGAAAATACTGGGACAAAATGTAGGAGCTCCAGAAATTGGAACTCAACCTGCAACTTACGAGGGCGAAGTTGAAAAGTTGAAAGACTGGATTGCAACACGTTTTAGCTGGCTCGACAAAAATATGTTGGGAAAATGCGCCACAGTTCATTCACAGGAACTTGCCGAAAATTCATTGCTTAAAATATATCCAAATCCTGCAAAAACTGTAGTAAATATTATGTGGGACGAAACTATTGTAAATTTACAGATTTTCGATTTAACCGGAAAAACAGTTTATATAAACGAAAATGTGGATACTGAATTGGCACACATTGAGGTTTCAACCTTCCCTCCCGGAATTTATATTCTGAAAATTTCAAATAAAAACGGCAACACAGCAACTGAAAAGATAGTTGTAAACTGAAAAACGAATGTCAAAAACGGGTAGGTATAAAACCCTAATTTTGGCGTCATTATTAAAAGTCAATTAAATTTTAAAAACCATGATAAAACAAATCAAATTATCGTTCCTGTTTCTCCTAAGTTTCGT